>CAYJXL010000009.1:0-26030 GCA_964374125.1 Candidatus Woesearchaeota archaeon
TTATGTGTAAAGTCTAAGTTAAATCGAATCATTCGGAGATACTGCATGGATGAGTTAATTTTATAAATGCCTTTCTTTGACCTGTTGTTATAGCGGTGATAGACATAGAAGCTTACAGGACCTGTTCTAAATGCGGCGGCATTTCCTTTAGCAATGTTCGCCTTGGCGGAGCGACGTGGGTTACCTGCGTCAAGTGCAATGCAGTGTCCGACGTTCTCTAGTTCATCAGGAAGAACAGTATTGTCGGAACCATTAACGCTCCCATCAAATGATTTTTTTGTATGTCGCTAAGGTACGCGACTAAACCGATGCAGCAAGCGACTGCAGCTATCAGCAGTCCCATCGGCTTCGCGATAAGCACGATCAACAGCGTTATGAATGCGATCGTACCTAAACATATCCCCGTGTAGTTTACCCTGCTGATGAGCTTTACAAACATTCGCGTTGCGAAGAGCATGACTACAGCAACGACTATAATTCCGATCAAGACTGAGGCTGCCAATATCATAAGCGTCTGCTTGTCTTTTGTCAGCATCTCGGTTACTGCAGCTACTGAGCCATTCCTCGCCTTGCCGATAGAATACCATGTGATTATGCTCAGCATCATGTTTACTGTTCCAAGAGCGCCTGAAAGCATCAGGAATTCCTGTGTTGTGAGGCGCATGAATGAGGACGTTAGGATTGCTGCCTGGCTTGGACCTAGGCTGGGCAATACTGAGAATATATACCCCGCCCCTGTTGCCGCGACCTGTGTCTTCAGCAAGGTTTTTAGCGTTATCTGAGGAAATGACGTTGCCTGCGGCGGTATTTTCTGTTTTGTTTTTATGCTTAGGAGCAATGCTGGTATCCCGAACAGGCCTGATAGCAGGGGAAGCAGAGGCTCGTTTATGTTATTCATGTTCAGCGTTATTATACCTAGAACTCCCGAGAGAATAAAGACGATGCATGCGAGAACTCTTGAATGCTTTTCACGCATTAAGAGAAATACAACAATCGCCATGAGCAGGTAGGGTATCCAGCTCTTGATACTTTCGTAGATCTTCGGCGTTACCGCAATTAATATTGGCGCGAGTCCAATTATGACTACGATTGAAAGTATCGAACTTATTATTGTTAGAATAACTGCCTCGTGGGCCTTACCTTTTTTGAGATACCTGTGCCCCGGCATTGTTGTGAGGCAATTGTCAGATTCTGGCGCTCCAAGAAAGCATGCTGGAATGAAGTTCGAGATGCTGTTTGCAAGCGAGAGCGTGATGATAACTATCGCGACGTTTGTTTTTCCCATCATCTGCGTCAGTGTTTCTCCTGATGACATTGCCACTGCGGCTATGAGGTTTGGGTGAAGGCCTGGTATGAGCCCTGAAATTGCACCGACAGCTGCTCCAAGCAACGACGCGATGACTTCAGGAATCATGCTTACTAGAATTCGAACTTCTTAATAACATTGAATTTTTGTTTCTTGAAACTTTTACGACTTCACTGTTATCCTTTTCGCCTCAACCTGAAGGTTTTCCTTGTATTTCTTCACTTTGCCCTCTACTTCGACATTATTTCCCCTTTTTATCTCGATTGTGTCTGACCTGAAGGCGACAACGTCGATAGATCCTGTATTGTCTTTTAGCTTGGCTATGAATATCGTTGGGAGCTCTCTTGCAGATGTAATGGTACCAGATACCCTTACCATCTTGTTGAGGGTTTCCTCGTTTATTGTGTTTATAGGCGTTGCCTCGGTGGTCTGTGATTTCTGAAGAAGCATCAATATTCCCAGTCCTATGAGTGAAAATATCAGCGACATCTTGATGAGCGTTTTTTCTTCGTTGAGCATACTGCTAGAAAAGCTTATATGCCTAGATTAATGTTTCGATTTCATGGATACACAGAAGAAATTCGACTTGATTGCAAGAAATACGGAGGAGATTCTGACGAGGGATGACCTCAGTTTGCTTTTGAAAGAACGGAGGCAGCTGAGCGCGTATATCGGACTTGCGACTACTGGACCGTTCCATATGGGTTATTTTGTTCCTTTTGGTAAGATGCTTGATTTTGATAAAGCTGGAATAAAAAACAAGATCCTGATTGCAGATGTGCATAGCGCGCTTGATGATTTAAAGACCAAATGGGACGAATTGGAACGAAAATCGGAATATTATCACAAATGCATTGAGCTTGGTTTTCCTTGGGGGAATAAGCCTGAGTTTGTTTTAGGCTCTAGTTTCCAGTTCGATAAGGGGTATCACAAAGATCTTCTTAAACTTTCTACATTGATTACTGTGGCTAGGGCTACCAGAGCTGCTTCTGAAGTTACACGGATGAAGAGTCCTAAAGTTTCTGAATTAATTTATCCTTTGATGCAGTCGCTTGATGAGGAATGTTTAAAAGTAGATATACAGCTTGGAGGGATTGATCAAAGACATATACTTACTTTAGCGAGGGAGTATCTGCCGCAGATAGGGTATAGGAAGCGCGTTGAGATTATGACTCCTTTGATTGTTTCTTTGAAGGGGCCTGGAGTGAAGATGAGCGCTTCTGTGCCTGAGACGAACATAAAAGTGTACGAATCTGAAGAAGGCGTAAGAAAGAAAATCAACAAAGCTTATTGTCCTGAAGGGGAGATCAAGGACAATCCTATTTTGCAGCTGTTCAAACATATCATTTTTCCATTGTACGAGAAGGTTAAGATTGAAAGAGATGCAAAGTTTGGGGGGGATGTTGTGATTACATCTTATGAAGACTTTGAAACGAGCTTTGCTCAGAAAAAGATTCATCCTCTGGACGCCAAGAGAACACTTTCAGAGCAAATAATAAAGGCTTTTGCCAAGGCTCGGGCTTATTTTGAGAAGAATAAAGATTTACTTCGAAGTTTAGGTGAACAGTATCTGTAACATGAGACTTTTTATTGCATGTGATGTTAAATCAAAGGAACTTGAGCGCTTACGGGAACTATTTTCTCTTGAAGGCGTTAAGCTTGCTGAAGGGAATCACTTGACTTTGAAGTTTCTTGGCGAGGTTGATGACTCATTTGTACCTCAGATTCAGGAGGCTTTACGGTCCATTCGATTTGAGAAGATTGCGGTGCATCTTGAGGGCCTTGGCGTTTTCCCGAATAAGAACTTTATTCGCGTTGTTTGGGTTGGATTGAAACCTGAAGAGAAGATATTTGAGTTGAAGAAGAAGATTGATGCAGCTTTATTACCCCACTTTCCCGAGGATAAAGATTTTACAGTTCATGTGACGATTGGACGAGTGAAGGATCAGTCTGTCAAGGATGTTGTTTTGGAGAAACTGAAAGAAAGAGTTGAGCCTGAGAAGATTGTAATTAATTGTTTCAAGCTTTATCGAAGCGAGTTGAAAAGGAGCGGTCCGGTTTATATTGTGCTGGAAGAATATGCTTCATGATAGTCTTTTTTCTCTCGAGTGAGTCTTCTGAAATGGGACTTAAGTTTGACGGTTATTAATGAAGTGCGTTTCTTTCTCTAATACTCTCTCGGCGCTCGAACGTCCTGACAGAAACAACCTGCAATGGCACCACCCACGTACTTGCAAGACCCCATTGGACTCGCTAATTTAAAACACCCATAGGCACCACAAGTAACAACTGGCTGGCAAAGCCATGGGCCGTAGCTACCCGGCGTATAATCTGGATTACAGTACCTCATACACCCTTCACGTAACTCATCACAAGCACCACTAACGCAAGAACTACAACTCGACTCTGCGCCACTACACGATTGACTTGTAGGAATTTGGATGTTTTGTTCGTACTCCTCAAGGCTAGGCCACCTTCCCTGTCTGTTACACTCTTTTGTCAGTGACGTTGGTGGTGGGCATGAGGGTGTTGCAAGACGTGTACTTAATGGTTCTTGGTATGCATCCATTGTTTCATATGCTTGCGGATATGAGTAAATGGCACCTATCGTTGCTCTCCCTGAAAGCATATTGCTTTTCAAGAGAAAGAATCCAGCAATAACTATACCAACAATAATCAGAATCTCTTTTTGCTGCATGTGAAAAAGAACCGTTAAGGATATATATACGCTTGTTCTGGAAGCTATATTTTTAAAACGTAGCTTCTAACCCCCAACAATCAGCGTGTTTCCTGATGGGCTTATTCTCACTTCCTTGCCTTCTTTCAAATGAACGAATTTAGCTATGTCTTTAGGTATGCGGATCATTAATGAATCGCCGATCTTGCCAACCTTTACTTTTTTTGATAGCCCGAAAAGACCTTTTTCTTTTGATCTCCGCTGTATCTTTTTAGCTGTTTCTGCGTCAAAGAAGCTTTCCTTGCATTGAGGACAGACCATCGCAGGAAACTTACCCAAAGATACTCCATATTCCTTGTAGTCAACGTCTTGTTTCTTCGTTTCAACCTTACAAAAGACACATTTCATTTTTTAACCTCCGCGGCATAAACTGTGATAATATACAATGCATCGCCCAACTCTTCGAATACTACTTCGTAGTCATGCATGTTTGCACACCATTTGTTCATCTGTTCTTGATCTCGCCATTTCATCCCTTTCTTGACAATCTGTTCAACTTCTTCAATATCAATCCCTACTCCATCGATTTTTTCCAGTGCGTGACTACTGAATATCACTGCTTTGATTTATATCACCTGATATCTTACCATATCTTTGGATATATAAGCTTGTCGATTTTTTAGCTGTAACCGGCTCCTATTTTCAGGTACCTGATAGTTCACAATAATTCTAAGTTCTTATTGAGATGTAAAACAAAAAAGTTTAGTTGAATGATATGTACATGATTGTGGTGGAAGATATATGTTTTACCACTTACTTTGTTTCTTCATTATATTCTTTTGTGAGCGTTTCCATAATGGTGCTTGCTTTTTTCTTGCCTATCTTATCGACTTCTTGAAGAGCATCTTTGCTTGCGTTCACAACGCCTTGCACCGATTTAAACTCTTTGAGCAACGCCTTTGCGAGTGTCGGGCCAATAGTTGGAATTGATTGAACGATATATTCTTGTTGTTCTTTCAGCGTAGGCAGGACTCTCTTTGGAAGGAAGGACACGTGGCGCTTTGGCTGGTCTAATCGTTTTGCGACGACTTCGATCAGCGATGCTGTATCCCTGAAGTTCTTTGTGTAAATGATCGGCACTTGAAAGTCAATAGCGATGGCTGCGAGCATCCCCCTGATTGCGTTCGGATGAAAGTTTCTTAGCGTATAGATATTCTCTTCACCTTCGATAATGAGGAGCGGCTTTGTGAAGTGCTCTTTGAGATTCATCAACTGCTGGATGATGCGGCGATCAATGATGGAGTTGATAAAGTCATTCTGGGTTTTCTTTTCGATTCCTACAGTTACCGTGTTGTTTTGATCGTCTTTTGTTTCAAGAATGAAGTCTGCAACCTCAAGCTGCTTGACTTCCACGTCGAGTTTTCGCCTTGCGAATTCCTTGATAATTCCTGAAGATCTCTCGCGATGATCGACGATAATCCTTGCCACGTCACGCTCCCGCCAGCTTCATTTGTTCATCCTTTCGTTTATTCTTGGCTTTCATCTCGTAGAGCATTCGTTGCATTGCTGTTTCTTTTCGCTTTGATCCCCAGTAGAATGCCTCATCGCGCGTCTTCTTTGCGATAAGGAATATAATCTCACCTTTCTTCATTCTGCCGACGCGACCCATGCGCTGAATCTTGCGGATTTCGCTTGGAACCATGTCATAAAAGATCGCGATGTTTGCGCCGCCAGCGATATTGATGCCTTCTTCAGTGATGGACGTGCCTATCAAGATGTTGTGTACACCTTCTTCAAACTTCTTTATCGTTTCCAGCTGCATTTTTTGCGTGAGCCCTTCTTTTTGGCCGACAAGTATAGCAGGCCTAGCGTTCTGGACGCTTTCGAGGGTTTTCCTGATGAGTTCTACGGTCTTGCGATAATTTGCGAAGATCATGATCTTTGTGTCCTTGTTGCCATTTACTTTTTCGTTCACGATTTCCTTGATTTTGAAGATCTTTGGGTGCTCGCCGCCCTTCTTCCTGAGCGCCGCTATCAATTCTCTTGCTCTCTTGATCCTTGCATCATTGAGAATTGTTTTTGCCGCTCTTGTTGTTTCGGTTTCAAGATTTTCAATGAATTCGTTTGCTGATGAAACATTTTGCGTTTCGATGAGCTCTATGACATACGACAACTTCAGGGCTTGCGCCACTATCGATATGCCGGAGAATGCGGCTCTATTTCCGCCATGAATCTCGAGCCTTAGACGATCCTGGAGCATCAGTATGTCTCGCTTGCTGACCGCATATGACGGCTTGTACATGCCGTACTTCTTGAGGTTATCCACCTTTTCACGGTAGACTTCCTTTATTTCCTTGATGATCCTGGTGAGATCGTCGGGGAGATCCATTGTAACATACGTGACATTTTTTTCCTGCATGTATGGCTTGATATCTTCGTCATGCTCTGTCCGTATTTCAACTGCTTCGATGCTCAGGTTCTTGCAGATGTCTTCAATCTTTTCTTTCGAAGCGCCAGGGGACGCTGTTAATGCGAGAATGCGCGTGTTTGCCGCTTGTTTTGTGTACTGTTGAATGACTTTTGTGTTCGCAAACTTATGCCTTGAACGATGGCACTCATCAATGCAGACCAGCGAAACGTCGCTTAGGGTCATGCAGTTATTTGCGACGTCATTTTCGATGGTTTGGGGGGTTGCCACAATAACTCTTGAGAGATCCCAGAGCTTCTTTCTTCCTTCGGGTTTCACTGCCCCAGTCAACAAGGTTATTAGCGCTGGATCCATGGTTGTCGAGCTCTTAAATTCTTCACAGATCTGGTTTGAGAGGGGTTTTGTCGGAGAACAGATTACTACCTTTTCGTTGGGATACATGTTCATGCGTTCAATCGCGAGAAGTATTGCAATCTTGGTTTTGCCTGTTCCTGTCGGCAAGCAGACGAGCGTGTTTTTGTGTTTGCATGTCTCCAGGATAGCTGTCTGGTACTCGCGCGGCTCAAATGTTCGTTGTATCATTCTTGTTCACAAAAATTTAATAAGCTGTACTTTTCTCCCTTGTTCATGTTTTTCATCAAGCTCTTGGGCGTCCTGGACCTTCTTGCGGCAGTGGTTCTGTTCTTACTCAAGTTCAAGGTTGGACTTATCATTGGCGCAGTTCTTGGCGCCTATCTTGTGATCAAGGGAGTTATATTCTTTTCTGCTGCGAGCATTATCGACATCGCAGCTGGCGTCTTGATGCTTCTCGCAGTCTACGGGACGTACATGCCACTGAACTGGCTGCTTTCCTTATGGCTGCTGCAGAAGGCTTTTTTTAGCATTTACGGTTAGGCTACTTGGCTTTGATGAAGGCGTAGTTGTAATACAGCACCACGATCACTAGCCCGAAGATAATGACCAACGGAATGAGGACGGCTGGGTTTACGACGCTGATGAGCGGGATGGTGATTGCGATCATCGCTGCGCAAAAAACATACCATAAGCGAGAGCTGAAGAAGGCTTTCATGCCGTTGAGGTTTGGCAGCGGCAACATGTTGGTCACTGCTATGATAAGCATGATCCTTGAGAGCCTTGCAGCTAGCGAACTTGCAGAAAAATTGAGGATGATCGCGCAGAACGTCAATATGAGCGGCCCGAATGTTGCGATCTTTGCTGCTTCGAACTCTGAAAGCAACATATTCTCTTTTCCAATGCGGTGCGCTGGCTTTGTTTCCAGCCGGTACTGTGTGGCGGCACCGAAAGGTAACTTGCCTCCAGACAAGACTGCGAGCATCAGAGGTATAATCGCGCCAAGGTAGAATGGCGTCTTTGCCTTTGCACCAAGGCTTAGTCCTGTTCGGCGAAGGCTCCACAATTCCAGCGTCAGTGAACTTCGCGCCTTTGCCGCGGCATACTTTGATGCAAGCATGAATATAAGAAAGGCCACCAGCGTCAGGAGAAGCGTGAGAAAATAATTCGCGAGCCAGAGGCTGACAATGAATGTTGGTTGCTTGTCATCGAATGCGATGGTGAACGCGACAACCGCGGACGCGATCAGCAGCGTTAGCACCTCTTTTTTTGACAGCATGGCAATCATTGTTCCTTTATTCTTTTTTTAATGCCATTCACATGGCCTGCACCGACGATGGCGACTACTTTTGCATCAGCGTAGTCATGCAGCATTTTATTTAAAGCTTTTGCCATATACTCGTCGCGTTCATCTATCAGCACTTTATATACTGAGGGGTACTTTTTTCGAACATCGCCCGTCAGTTTTTTTATCAGCTGCTCGTCAGGCACCTTTCGCAGATCGAACTTGATTGAAGATTTGCGATGGAACATTGCCAGCGCTACTTCCTTGAGGAAGCGAAGCTTTTCTTTGAGCGTTAGCGCTTTTGTCAACCGCTTGAGGGTGATGCTAATGTCGCGATCAATGAGAGCTACACGCGCTTGGACGCTGCGCGCGCATTCCACTGCCTTCTTGATCTCCGAACCTGGTGGCGTGTTGACGAGCTTGCCGAGGCGTTTTTCAACTGCGGCGCCAATACTATTGAAGAGGAAACCTCGAATGCCCAAATGCCTTATATCACGGAACCGGAGTTTACGTTTTGGCGACATCAAGGCGGTAAACCTCTTTGGGTCGAGCTCAAGCGCAACTATTGCTGGTTTTTCTTCGAGGATGAGCTTCTGGACTTCGTTGACGCTCTGCTGGGCGATATGCGATGTGCCCAATATGCAGAGGTTGCCTTTGCGCGCGTGCATAGATTTCTTTCCTGATTCGTTCTTTTATTAATCTTCATCTTTTGGGCAACGGAAACGTTTATAAACTTGCAATGGTCATCAGCTTTATCCAATAGGACTATCCGATGTAAAGGAGGGTTCAGATGCTTAAGGTCAAACGGATGACGCAAATATACGACATGAAGGTCTTTACCGATAATGGCGATTATTTCGGCGATATTGAGGAGGGGATTGTCACCACCAACAAGGTTTTTGGATGGCGCGTTCGAGCAACCAGAAATTCGTCGCTTTCGAAGATGCTTGGCGGAGCGAAGGGCGTGATTGTGCCACATCGACTTGTGCGCGCAGTCGGCGACATCATGATCATCAACAAGACAGCTGTTCCTACGTACCAGGAAGAAGAGGAAGCTCCGCAAGGGGAACGAGAGGTCTTGCAATAGCTCGTTGGAGGTAAAGAGAGGTGGCGGGGAAACAGAGCAGGAATATTTGGTACGTTTTTGCAGTTGTTGTTGCCCTGTCGGTAATCGGGCTTGTCAGCGAAGGGAACCTTGCGGGAATGCAGGTTGCTTCTGCTGGACGCGAGACGACGCCCTTGAACAATGCAATTGAGTTCTTGCGGGCATTCGGCTTCTTCAATGTCGTGCTGCCGTTCTTGTTGATTTTTGCGATTGTTTTTGGCGTTCTTGAGAAGAGCAAGCTTTTCGGAATGGAGAAGGTTGGAAAGGAAGAGTACCCGCGGAGAAACTTGAATGCGATCATTGCATTCAGCGTTGCATTTTTTGTGGTTGCGGCTGCGAATATTACTGGCGTGATTCAAGCGACGATGCCGCAGGTTGCGCTGGTGCTCGTGGTTGTCGTGTCATTTTTACTGCTATTTGGCGCGCTGCTGGGCGATGAAAAGACTGGCTGGAATCTCTGGGAAAAGTCGCCGGCGCTGCGAAAAACATTTATTGCTGGGATATTCATTGCGATGGTCTTCATATTTCTTGGAAGCTTTGGAGTCCTGAATGACGTGATCGCTTATGTCGCTGCAAACCTCACAGGAACATTTATAACGTCGCTTATCTTCATGGGTCTCGTTGTAGGTGTGATATGGTTTATAACATTAAAACCAAAAGGGGCTGGTGGTGAAAGATAGTTCTTTTCCAGTTTAGCTCTGCCAATGCTGGCGGCGCGCTGTATGATGTCATTCGCAGCTGGCAGGACATTGGCGTGTATGACGTGATCCTGCCATTCTTGCTTGTGTTTACGCTTGCATTTGGGATACTGGAGAAATCAAAGATCTTTGGCGACAAAAGGAATATTAATATGATTGTTTCATTGATTCTCGGGCTGCTCTTTTTGCAGAATAACTACCTGGTGTTTGTCGTGCAGCGGTTTTTGCCAAACGTGAGCATTATGCTTATTATTTTTTTGATGTTCTTGTTGCTGTTTGCGATCTTTGGCGGGACACATACTGCATGGAGCGGCGGTGCATTGACTTTGGGGTTTATTGTCAGCATCGTTGCCATCATCATGGCGTTGAGCACAGATCTATTACCTTTTGGCGGAGGAGGGCTTCTTGACTTCTACTACAGCTTAGATCCTGCGACTCGCGGTTTAATTGTGTTCATTATTATTCTTTTGATCGTCGTAGGCGTAGTGACCCACGAGAAGAAGGGGAGCGGCGGCGCTTGGAAGGGTTTACAGGACTTGGTCGCAGGGACGCATGGCGGTAAAAAAGAATAAGTCACTATGGCAACATTACTTGATGCAGGCATTGCGAATTTTTTGAGCCCAGTTATTGTTCTTGTTCTTTTGGTCACATTGATCTATGCTATGCTCGTGAAGAGCAAGCTTTTTGGCGACAACAAGATGTTTGCAGCAGTTATTGCATTTGCTGTCGCATTTCTCTTTCTGTTTACCCCTGGCATGACCGGGATTATCCAGGTTTTCACGCCGTGGTTTGCGCTGCTGTTCATGAGCGTTTTGTTTGTGATAATGTTCTTCATTTTCTTGGGCGTCAAGGAGGAGACTGTTGTCAAAGAGGTCATTTCGACGCCAACGTTCGTGACGTTTGCAGTCATCGCGTTTTTGATCGTGATTCTTGTTGCGATTGGCAAGGTCTACGGGCCGGTGTTCGCGGTGAATCAGCAGCCGGGATTCTGGAATGCGTTTCGGCGCGTTGTGTTCAGCCCGCGGGCGCTTGGGATGTTCTTCTTGCTTGTGGTAGCGGCATACACCATCAGATTTTTGTCTGATACGACGAAGAAATAGCCTTTATTTCTTTCCTGATTTCTTGAGCGTTTCTGTAATGCGCGAGAGCTCCTTGACGTTTGTTGAGAGCGGCGTGATGATCTGCTGCAAGAGTTTTTCGAGGGCCTTGACGTCAGTACCGATATTCTCCATGCCTTTGTCATACTCTTTGACCTTGCCGGTGACTGCAGTAATAAGGTTTTCGAATCGCGTTTCCAGCCGCAACATCTCCTGCTTCAATGCGAGAACATCATTGCGGACGCGTTCCCTCCATGCGGAAAGATTGCCGATGTCTTCAAGCACGCGGCGCCATTTTTCCTCGATGACTGCTTCAACAAGCTCTTCTATTTGTTCCTGGCTATCGCGGCTCGGGAGAAACTCTGTGGTTGCTTGCGGCGTCTTCTGCTGAAATGTTGGTCGTTGCGGTTCACCTTCATTGCGCAGGATCGATTGCTGCATCATTGGCGAAGGAGCTGGGGGGACTGTTTCCTCGATGGTTGCCTTGACGTGCGCCTGGTTTATTGCTTCGCTGATGATCTCCTGCGAGTAGCCCAATGACTGAAGCGATGATCGAATCTTGTCGATGGAATAGTTCTGCTGCAGCATGTCGATGACTTGCGCGGTCGGCGGCTCTTGGAACTGCTGCTCTGGCATCTAGCTCCTCCTTTTCTTCAATGCTTCCTGGAGCTGCTCGTCGGTGACGAACTTTATCGGGCTCCAGAGATCGATGTACTTCTCGAGAACTTTCAGCTGTTCTTTTTTTGCGAAGTTTTCCATTTCCCTGATGATGGTGTTTGTTGTTTCCTTTACTGTGAGGATGTCTGCCTTTACTTCGTGGATCCCTTGCGTGAGGATTCTGAGCTCTTTTATGAGCTTTTTGTATTCTTCTATCATATTTTGGTTGACAATGAGAAGACGCTCGCCGAGAAGGTTATACTTGTTTTCTAAGGTGCGCACCCTTGCGCCCAATTCGGAAATCACGTAGGTTGCGTCGACATCGTATTGCGCTTGGGCCATTTTAACCTCTTTTATTGCTTTAGTTTAGAGTTTTTGCTTTTATATAGCTTTCTTTTTGCGTTCTTTCGAATAAGCTGAATTGTTTTTCTCTTTCTCGCTTTTTGTCGGATACTTTTTCGTGCTGTCTGATAGATCTTCAATGCTTCCGCATTTCTTTTGAGATATTTATGGAAAGTTGTATTTAACTCTGATGCTGACATGTTGCTATGCGCATGATTCCACTTTTGATACTGGTCTTCGTTGGTGCAGCTGGGGCATGCGAGATCTCAGAATTAGCACCAAGCATTAGCGGCGAACAGGAACTGCCTGTGGTTTCTGAAAGGCATGCGTTTTGGGTTAATAACCACCAGATCTATGGTTACGATCTTCGACAGCATGCAGTTTTTCCTGTGGACATCATACGCTACAGCACTGAGGTAGCTGTGGATACGCCGTTTGTTGTTTGGGTTGGATTCAATGAGGACAGCCAAATCTATCTTTGCGATTTGCGGCGAACCGGGGGCTCTGGCGGATGCCTGGAATCTGATGAAAAGCATCAGGTAACAAATTATACAAGCTTGAAGAAGAATGTCGATGTTCGGGGGCATTTTCTTGTTTGGCAGGATCATGCTCGCGGCAACTGGGACATTGTGCTGTGCGACCTTCGAAAGAATGGCCATGAAGGCGGTTGTCTTGCAGGTGACGCAAAAATGTTTGTGACGAACGACTTATTTGACCAAATCGAACCTTCGGTTGATGGACGATGGATTGTTTGGGAGGATCATCGAGGCGATGCGGGAGATATTTATGGCTATAATCTTCTTCGAGGGGTTGAGGTTCCGTTCGTGATGCGGGAAGGACGGCAGTCGAGACCTGTTGTTCGGCGGTCTTCTGTTTTCTTTGAGGACAACAGCGACGGCAACTTTGAGATTAAGGAACTTTCCTTGCGCGATGGCATGATTATTACTTTGACTCGCTCTTCTTTTGATGAAGTGAATCCTCATGTTGATCGTCATACATTGGTTTATGAGACGAGCCGGTTTGGCGTTTCAAGCATTGAGGTTTTTGATCTTCAGAGTAGTGCAAATAGGTTTCTCAAGCTTCGTGACCGAGAGTACAATCCTTCTGTTTTTGGAAAGCACATTGTCTTTGAAAGCGCGGTTAATGGGACGAGGCGGGTTTTTCTTGATCATTGCTTATGAGAAGATATTTAAACTTCTTTTCTTCTGAACCTGCATGCCGAGCGTGCAAAAAGAGGGTTATGAAGTAGTTTACGAAGGGAAAGAGGAAATTTTGCGCATTAACGCGAATTCTTGGAGCTACACGCCGAGCATTGAAGACAATCCGTTGGTGATGACCTATGTGGTTGACCGCTTGGTTGAGATGCCGAGTGTTTCCAGGATTGTTTTTAACCAGCGGCGGAATTTCAGCTATGGCTATGATCAGACGCAGATGTTGATTGAGATCGCGCAGATTTACAGCCACCTTGTTCGGAATAAGAAGGTTGTGAGTGCGGGCGCGTTGGGCTTTCAGGAAGAACAGCCTGCATTTTTTGGCGAGAAGCTCGGGACGTTGCAGCATCTCATGTACAACCTTTTGCGCGGCGATCCTTTGGGGTGCTATGTCGAGACGAAGAGACTATTGCGAGAGGAGCGAATACTTCTTGAGAAAGAGACGACTGCTGGTCTGCATTCTTTACGGCAACGCTACATTGTGCTGCTCAGTTATGCTCTTGAATTACTAGAAAAGTCTAAATTAATCTCTTTGCTAAAAGAGAGGACTGGAGGATTACACGTAGGTGAGCGACACCTGTATAGAGACGTGTTTCGCGCAGTGATCACGCCTGATTTTATTGTTACATGGTTTATGGCTGAGCCACCTTTGCAGGGAGAACAAGTTGACATTTATACTGTTCCGGACGCGGACGTGACGATTTACAAGCTGCCTCACGACATCAAATTGCTTTATCACTTGCATCCCCTTGAGTTCAAGCTCACTGAAGACGAGTACGGCTTGATTGAGCTTGCGAGAAATGTCCTAGGCGAACACAAGCCACGAGAGGAGGAGTTTTTGGATCCACCACGGCTGCGAAAAACGTTTTTCAACATCGGCCGCGATCTCTTGCAGGAGTTAGCGGCAAACAAAAGCATTGAGCTTGAGTATGGCCGGCTGGAAGATCTTGCGAAGGTCCTAGTTCGATATACTGTCGGGTTTGGATTGGTTGAGGTTCTGCTGCAGGATGAAAAAGTACAAGATATTGTCGTGAACAGCCCTGCTGGCTCGACGCCAATATTTATTGTGCATCAGGACTACGGGGAGTGCGTGACAAACATCATTCCCAGCAGAGATGACGTGGAGAGCTGGGCGACGAAGTTTCGATTGCTGAGCGGGAGGCCATTAGACGAAGCTAATCCTGTTCTTGATACTGAGTTGGTTGTTGCTGGAGGGCGAAGCAGGGTTGCGGTGATGAGCAATCCACTGAGTCCTAGCGGGCTGGCATATGCGTTTCGGAGACATCGAGACAAGCCTTGGACGTTGCCTTTGTATATTGGCAACAAGATGATGACGCCATTGTGCGCAGGATTGTTGAGTTTTCTGGTTGATGGCGCGAGAACGATGCTCATTGCAGGAACGCGCAGTTCAGGAAAGACGAGCCTACTTGGAGCACTGATGGTCGAGATCATGAGGAAATATCGAATGATGGTGCTAGAGGACACTCAAGAACTTCCCATTGATGATCTGCGACGACTAGGGTACAACATTCAGAGCATGAAAGTACGGAGCGCGCTGACAAGCGGCGGTGTTGAGATGAGCGCTGATGAAGGCATACGGACGAGCTTACGATTCGGCGACAGCAGCTTGATTATTGGGGAGATCCGCTCACTTGACGCAAAGGCGTTGTTTGAGGCGATGCGCATTGGCGCGCTGGCGAACGTGGTTGCCGGCACGATTCACGGGGCAGACCCTTACAGTGTTTTTGATCGAGTGGTGAATGACTTGGGTGTTCCGAGGACGAGCTTCAAAGCGACAGATATCATCGTCGTTGCAAATCCCATTACAAGTCCTGACGGGCTGAAGAAGTGGCGACGAGTGCTGCAGGTGACTGAGGTGCGAAAGCATTGGCAAGACGATCCGCTGCGCGAGGGCGGGTTTGTTGATCTGCTGAGATACAACGCGAAGGAGGATGTTTTGGAGCCGACAGCAGACCTGAGGAACGGCGAGAGCGAGTTACTGAAGGCGGTAGCAGGGAATGTGCGAGAGTGGGCAGGCAACTGGGACGCGATTTGGGACAATATCTTACTGCGCGCGAAGATGAAGGAGCAGATAGTGGAGATGGCAATCAGGTCGAAGCATCCCGAACTGCTGGAATCAGATTTCGTTGTCTTGAGCAATGACGCGTTCCATCGCATCACTGGGCTTGTCCGCGACGAAGCTGGCGGACTAGACAATAAACGAATTTTCCTTATGTGGCATGAATGGCTAAAACAGGAGGTCAAGCGTTTTTCTTTTTACGATGGACGAACAGGTTGAGGGGGTTCTTGAAAAGTACCGCGAACAGATTGATGGCGGAAGCATTGTTCCGGAACAGGTCGTAAGCAAGGACTATGAAATCTTTCGAGCAGAAGCGCTCGAGGGGCGAATTACTTTTTACGAGCAGGCATGCAACTTCTTTGAGAGAATTTTACGGGTAAAGGCAAGCGAGAAAGACAGGGAAGAGATCCTGCGATCGATAGAGACAGCGCATTTGCAAATTACCCCTGAAGGCGCAGCAAGCTTTGCTTCTGTGATTGCGCTGCTTGTTATCTTTGTGGGGATCGTGATCGGAGCTCTCAGCTACTTCCTAGGAGAACTCTTCTTGTTTACGACGCTTCTGTTTGTCCTCAGCGGCGTGTTTTTGCTGAAACCTTTAATGCATGTTCCCAATTATATTGCGGCACGCTGGCGCTTGGCGGCCAGCAACCAAATGGTGCTTTGCGTGCTGTATGTTGTGATCTACATGAGGCATACAAGCAACCTGGAGCACGCGATCAAGTTTGCTGGCGAGCATGTCGGACTGCCGCTGAGCTTAGACCTGCGAAAGGTGCTGTGGGATGTCGAGACCGGGAAGTTCTTGACGATCAAGGAATCGCTGGAATACTATCTGGATGAGTGGCGCGATTACAGCATCGAGTTTTTGGAGGCGTTTCACCTGATTGAGGGAAGCTTGTACGAACCGAATGAGGAGAAGCGCATTGAACTGCTGGAGAAGTCACTTCAGGTCATGCTTGAGGGGACGTATGAAAAGATGCTTCATTATGCGCACAACCTGAAGAGCCCGATTACGATCCTGCACATGCTGGGCGTCATCCTGCCCGTATTAGGGCTGGTGATGTTTCCATTGATTGGAAGCTTTCTTGCAGGGGCGATTCGCTGGTATCATCTTGCAGTGCTGTACAATCTGCTCCTGCCTGTCTTTGTGTACGTGATGGGCAACAATATTTTGAGCAAGCGACCGACAGGATACGGGGAATCTGATATTTTATCAACGAATCCGGAATTGCGGGCGTTGCAATCAGCACCCGGAACTGTTTTCTTGGCGGTACTTGCAGGCGGTGTTCTTGTGCTTGCCGGCTTTTTGCCCCTTTTGATTCATCTCGTCAGCCCGGGGTTTGACACAACATTGTTCGGTTACAAATTTTTAGATTACAAGGGGGAGTTTGGACCGTATGGGTTTTGGTCGGTGCTTTTGAGTTTGCTTGTGCCATTCGGCGCTGCTGTCGGATTGTCGATGTACTACAAGCGAAAGAGCGAGCAATTGATGCTGTACAAAAAGAGGACAGACGAGCTGGAGCAGGAATTTAGCGGCGCGATCTTTCAGCTTGGGAACAGAATCGGCGATGGAATTCCTGTCGAGGTTGCATTTCAAAGCGTTGCTGAGAGCATGCAGGGGACGGCGAGCGGGGATTTCTTTCGGCTGGTTGACAATAACTTGCGCAACTTGGGAATGAACGTGAAGGACGCGCTGTTCCATGCGGAACGCGGAGCAGTCGTGGCATATCCGAGCAAGCTGATCGAGAGCAGCATGAAGGTACTGCTTGAGAGCGCGCGGAAGGGATCTGTGGTCGCGAGCAAAAGCCTGCTTACTATCAGCAATTACACAAATAAGATACGACAGGTTAACGAGCGGCTGCAGGACCTTATGTCTGATGTGCTGAGCAGCATGACTTCTCAAATCAGTTTCTTGACGCCGGTGATTGCAGGGATTGTTGTTGGACTCGGGAGCATGGTTGTGACTATCATCAATCTGTTAGGAGAACAGTTCAAGAGCGCGGGACTGGAGGAGGGCGGACTGACTGGGGGGATTTCCGCCATTGCGAACATCCTGCGGATAGAGGATGTTATTCCGGGATTTCATTTTCAGCTCGTTGTCGGCGTTTATGTAGTGGAAATCATTGCGCTTTTGACGATCACTAGCACGACGATTGAGCGGGGAGTTGATACGACAACGACGAGGTTTCGGATGAGCAAGAACCTGCTGCGAGGAACTGCGCTTTATGCTGGCATAAGCCTTGTTGGCATTATCTTGTTTAACTTGCTGGCGCAAGCAGTGAGCATTGTGTCGACGACGTCCTAGAACAAGCAGAGACACTCGCGGAATCCTTGCTGACGGATTTTCTCCGTGTTCTTGGGAAGTGTCATATATCTGACGAGCCAGAGGCGCTGCTGAAACTATCGTCTTTTTGTAAGCTCGGGTGAACTAACGATGTTACTTCTGACGTCAGAGCAGTCTTTCCGAAGCGCCGGTAAGTGCCGCCTAAAGAGACTTTTAACAGCCCCAGGGTCAGCAAAAGCTATTTAAAGCGGGTAGAGATACTATTCTTATGAAAGCAATCCTTACCGAACTCTCTAAAGAACTGGAACTTCCTAAAGAAAAAATTCTCGATGAAAGCATTCATGTCTTCCTCGACAAAGAGCTGAGAGATGCCTCAGCAGAGGTGTTGAAGATTAAAATTGAATTTCGTGTTTCAAATACTAAGGAGCTTAAAGGTAAAATAGAGTCAGGACATGTTGACGAACATCCCGCGTGGGAACGGCTTATCTATTGGGAAAACTTGAACAAACGAATAAAGGTGGTCACGTATTGGATGCGGAGACTACATATACCGAGCTGAAGGCTGTTGGATTACGGGAATTTCCAGATGTTGTTCTTTCAGCTACTGTTATACGTGGTCCGCTGAATGTTGCCCAAAGCCTACGATTTTTCTTTATCGACCGTTCATTTCTTGAAGTATGGATCAGCGGAAAAAAGTATTCTTATCATTGGCAGCGAATTGATAGAACAGTTTACCGTCATGACAATGCACCACACAAAAAACACCAGAGTATTGCGACATTTCCTAAGCATTTTCATGATACGTCTGAAGAAAATGTACGGGAAAGCTACCTCAGCAATCATCCCATACGTGCTTTATGTGAATTTCTTGAGTTTATTCGTCATAAGATTGAAGATAAGCGTTGAGCGCTGTACATTGTCTTCTTGTTCATTTTGTCATCTCTTGGCAATCAAAACAAGCAGAGACACTCGCGGAATCCTTGCTGCTGAGCTTCGAACTTGTTTGAAAACATGATCCTGTCAAAGTTCTTGATCGCGGTGACCAGCAAGCAATCTTCACGATGGATTTCCTTTGTTTCGAGGTTGCCGATGAGGCTTGTGAGGGGAGCGTTTGCGAAGGAATAGAGGATACGGCGCTGCGTTGATTCCACTGCTTCTATGCGACGGCGGAGCTCCTGCTGCTCTTTTGCTATCTTGTTTACGTCTTCGCTGACGAAATGAAAGGACTTTCGAATGTTTGTCTGAAACATCAGGTCGTTTTTCATGCTCCTGATTGTTTCTCTGACTGTTTAAATATCTTTCTGTTTTTACCATTTCTAAGTGGTGTTATGTTGTAGTTTCTTTCCCTTTGTTTTTCGCTCTTCGCAAGAAAGTTTATATATCATCCTTTGCACACTTCCTGCTATGAAGAAAAAAGAGCGCGTGTTAGAGTTCTGGCATATTGCGATTATTGTTCTCGCGATTTTGCTTTTCTTGCTGTTGAGAACGAGCATGACTGGGGGCGTGTGGTATCGTGATTATGGGCGAGGGTATGGCGGGTTTGATTTCTTTGGCCTTAGCTTCTTTAGTTTTTCAGATATTTATGCCGGCTATGGGTACATAATCGATGCTGTGATATTCTTGATGATATTCTTAGGATTAGCACAGAGCGTCTTTAAGGAGCGGTTCAAGGAGAGTCGCGGGCTTTATGTTGGGATGGGGCTGTTTCTTTCTTTCGCTTTGTTGATGTGGGAAGAGCGAAATGGGATTAGCATACTGTCTATGTTTGGGCCTGCGGTGTTTGCTATATTTGTGCTTTTGCTTGTCTTTATTGTGTATAAATGGATAAGACATGAGACGGGGATGAACCCGTTAATCATAATATCTCTTCTTTACGTGTTGCTTTATTTTTTTGTATTGAGGACACAAGCGTTTTATACACTGGGCAATAGGCTCTTTGGATTTGTTAATCTGAGACTGGAAGAGGATTATTTACAAGGATTATTCTACATAGCGATAATCATCTCGGTTGGGTCGAGTATCATAGCGGTGATTAAGAAACGGGGCAAATAGAGTGACGAGTGAATCAGAATTTAGAGGGATTGTGGAAGGAGATTTTGATAAATTAAGACTGCTACTCAAAGCTAAGGTCGCTTCATTGGACGATATCAAGAAGGAAGAGATGAATCTTATTGAGACTGTAAGAAGACTGATTGTTGAGATAAAGTCCATGGAGAAGACGCTCGAAGATGAGATTGCGACGTTCAAGCGATTGAAGGGCGGATGGGAGAAGGCGTACATGGAGCGACGATGGGCTGCGCTTGCAAATGCCTTGAAGCAGGAAATTGACTTTTTTAACCAGGAGTACATGAAGACCAAGGATCTTTTTGGCAATGCGGAGAACTTGATTAGAAGATTTGAGAACCTACGCGAGATATTGAAGAAGATGAATGCTAAAAACGTGGAATCTCGAGAGACTGATTTGAAGGTTCTAGAGGACTTTAAAAAGCAAAAGGAAGGGGGAAGCGGATACAACGTCAAGGATTATGCTCTATAACTAGTACTATTTTTAAGTAGTAACAAAACGAAAGGTTTATATATGGGTTATGCAATTCTATATCTATCGTTTAATTATGGAGGCAAAAATGGGAGTTTACAATAAAGTCGCAACAAAGATAGGAACTGGCGGTCTCGCCAAGGTTATTGGAGGCGCTGCTGCGCTTGTGACTGGCGCAGGCATATATGTTTGGCGTCCCGACATCCTCAATAGCACGTCAACTGTTATTCAAAGACTGGGTGCATATACAGCAGGTCGCGCTGTTCAACCAAGTTTGCTTGATGTTGGCGTGATCGCTGCAGAAGTTTATGCAGGGTTTGGCAAGAAACTTGCGCCATATGTTTATGCTACTTTGGCTGCAGGCGTACCTCAGATTCTTGATGGTCTCACCAAAGAGGGTGTAACAGATCCAGAAGGCATGATGAAAAACGGCCTTGGGCGCATGGTGATGGCATCAGGCATTGCAGTTGGATCTTTGCTTTTCCGAAAGCTTACAGAAAGATTTTAACCTAGGTGATTTGCAATTTTAATTAAAAGCTTGGCTGAACCTGTGAAGGAGGGTCTGATTGACAAACTTTACGGAGTGGCCAAGTCGGGTTATCTTTCTTTACAGAATTTTGCAGGCGTTGAGAATCTTGCTGATTTTGGTGGATTAGGCATCGCCTTCTATGGCGGGTGCGCTAAGAAAGGTTCTTTAGCGTGGCTTGTTGGATGCGGTATTGCGTTAGCACCTGAACTTTATCAGACAGTTCCTAAGATTTTCTTAAGAAGTGATGAACTCTCTGATCGGTTGAGGAATGCTTTTTTAGGAGAATTCTTTAGAGACGTAGGTTTTGTCACTGCTAGCTACGCTACTGGTGCTGTTTTGCGACGCATTGCTCAACGAAAAAAGAAATAGCAAGGTTTATTAGCCTCTCCCTCGTGCTTTTTTTGAGGTGATCGCATGAAACTGATGCTGACGTTTGTGGGCGTATTGACAATTTTGGGTGGCTTGCTGCCGTTTTTGTCGAGCAAGAACTTTTTGCCTGCTTTTCTGCAAGGGATTCCGACGAGCGGGCCGGTGTATCAGGGCATCATTGTCGCAATCGGCGTTGTCGCATTCGTGTATGGCATACGAGCGCGGAATACCCATGAACAGCATTAAGCGACGCGGCGAGTTTGGGATCAAGGAGATTGTTGCGCTTGTGTTCATCATTCTTTTCATCATTTTCACGTACATAATCTTTCGGAGGGCGCTTGAGGGTGTTTTTGGGAAATAAACGGGGGATGCAGAATGCAGTGCTTGTGACGATGATCGTTGTCATTGTGAGCGCTGTTGCCGTGTTTTGGGTCGGGAAGCTTCTTGCACAGCACGTGGTTGAAGCGGAGAAAGACCGGGCGTGCGAGGTGAGCATTCACGTGGCAGCACAGACCAAGAAGTTTCCAAGCTTTGAAGGATCTCCTGGAACTGGCAGGTCGTACACGCCCTTGAAATGCGATCGGGGAGAGATTTTATTGAAGTATACTGATGTTGTTCGTGACGGCGTCATTGACCAGGAGCGGGCGCATCAGATATTGGCGGAAGAGATGCATCACTGCTGGAAGAAGGTCGGCGCCGGGAAGATTGACCCATTCTCGAACTGGGATACTGAGGGCGAGAGCTATTGCCTGCTTTGCGATGAGGTGCGGTTTGATCAGAAACTTCTTGATTTCATTAATGATCACGCGGTAGATATCGCGAAGGGCGAGGCTGCGAAGTACATGATCACGTCGCCTGATTACTACTTGATGACGCATGAGGTGCCGAACATGAAAGGCATTAGCTACTGGGAATACTTGTACAACCAAAAACCACGGTTGACAGAGCAGGATCTTCAGGAGCTGCGGAAGCAAAATAGACTTGTTCTTCCTGGAACGGTGACTGTTGTTTCCATGTACAAGCCAAAAGACAAAGAAGAGCTGGGATACAAGCTTGGAATCTATGGCGGCGGAGCGTTTATTCTCCTTGGCATCGGAATAGCATTGATTCCTCTTACTGGCGGAATTTCCGTGATATTGAGCGGCGCTGGGTTTGCAGCCTTGGGCGCGGCTGGGGGCTCGTTTGTATTGGGCGGATATATGGCGTATTCAACGTTCACGTCGGCGTTCAAGGATTGTCCGAAATGCCAAGGGCTTGGGGCGTTGTCGTTTGTGTATCCTGATGAGGCATTTTCGAAAGAGATTACGGTTGGAGAAGGAAACAATGCGAAGCGGGTCAAACTCTGCACGAGGCTGGTGAACTGATGAAGAAGGGCGCGTGGGAGATGGAGAACGTAGGAAAGCTGTTGTTAGCCCTCGTTTTATTGGTGATCTTGATTGCGACAGTTGTCTTGCTCAAGGACAAGATGCTTCTGTTGCTCGAGCGATTGAAGGGGGCGCTCTTCTCCTGATGAACAAGGGTGATTTTGAGATCAGCAAGCTGGCGTCGTTAATTATTATTCTCTTAGTTTTAGTTCTCTTGCTTTACTTCATGCTGAAGATCGCGACGGTGCGAGACATCTTTCTGCGGCTTTTTGGGTGACGAAAGGTTTTAATAGGAACATCGTGTCTTTCATGCATGAACAAGCGAGGGTTTGAGATCGGGAAACTTGGCACCCTTATTCTCGTTGTGATTGCCATTGTTGTTATCGTTTGGTTTTTTCGAGGTAAATTTAGCTACGGTGCCGGCATCTTTTCTACTTTTTTTGGCGCTGCGAACGAAAGCGCCAGCGGTGTCTTGAAGGATTGGGAGACGTTGACGCCGAAGGACCGCGATAAGCTGAGCGATGCGCAGAAGGCAGATTCGATATTACAGAGTGCGGAGCGCTCTTTTACGTCTGGTGTTACAAACCGAAATGTTGATGACTTGAAGAAAGCACAGTCGTATGCTGAGCAGGTTATTGCGTTGAGGGGACTGGCGGAGGATGACAAGCGAAAGACGCGAGCGAGACAGCTTTTAGATGAGATCAAAAAGTATATTCATGAGTTCTCCATTGCGGAGATTCTTACACGCGCGAGTTACCAACAAGATCTCCGACAACGGGAAGCATCTTATGAACAATGCGTTCGTGATTTCAAGGATGATTTGAGTGTGACTGACTGTATTGCGCGTCTTTTTTTGTTACGAAATTATCAACGAAGAGATCAAGCGCTTGTTGATGCTATCCGAAGTTATGTTCGAGATGGTCTGGCAAAGGCGCAGAGTGCGAAAGAACGCGCGCAAATTCGATTGGCTGGGGGCCTCATTTATGAGAATTCCTTTGCGAATGACCATGGATCTGCGAAAGATCTTATACAAGAAGCGCTTCGTGAATACACTTTGATTACTGACGCGCCTGAATTTCAAATGCCGCCTGATTATGTGGGGAGAGCCTATCTAAACAAAGCTGCGCTTTACCTTCGACATTACCAGCTGTTCGGACTTGGCGTTGAGGAAGGACGCGACCATGCACGACTTCAATATGAGAACCTTTTTCGTGCTCTAGGCAAGACTGAATTCCTTGATAAACGTACTGCGCAAGAGAAGTTTGCAGAACTTAGCATGAAAGTTGTGGTTGTAGTTCGCGGTCAGATGATCTTGCCGAATCGAGATGTACGCGAGTTTACTGTAGAGAAAATAGATGCTGTTCGTCAACTACCTGCCGATATTGTTGTTACTTTTGATCGCGATGCGCTTCGACCGCAGGGCATTTCTGAGTTCAAATACGTTGATGTCAGACCTTCAACAGGCCCACGCGTTACTTTCCGAGTTTTGGATGGTGCTAACCGTGTTATTTGTGAGGAAGCGATGACTGATGAGTCTGGACGGATTTTCTTGTTTGCGCTTGCCACAGCGCCGGCACGGTCATTTGCACCACCTTTGCGCTTGCTTCCCGGTACCGTATGCCATGGAAAGGCGCACGTGGATTTGGTGGCTGTTGCTGCAGACATTACGCCACAGATTGAGAACGATGCAGAATCATTGGAGTTTCGGGTTGTTCGAGCACCTATCGCATGAGGCGTATAATAACATTTATAAATTTCATTTACATGGTTTTGAGGAAAAGAGGGACACATGAGTTCAGACGAACCGAGCAAACTTGAACGTTTGGCGAAGAGCGACGTCGGCGAGGGTTTCAAGCATGCTGGCAAGGGGATATTGTCTGTTTTTGGAAATGCGATTCATGCCTTAGGAAGCTTGATTCATGGCACTGGGCGAGGAGTGCGTGGTGCGGGACATTGGGCAGGCAAAGGAGTTGAACATGGTGGACATATTGCAGGAAAAGCCGTGTATGCTGCTGGAAAGCTTGCAAATTATCTGGCTGACCGAGTTGCGCGCGTTGATCCAGAGGAAAAAGACTACATTGAAATTCCTCGGAAGGACTATGATAAGCTGCTGAAGAGCGTGCCTGAGGAGCAGAAGATTTTGAGTCGGTACATTCATCTTCATCATGGGCAGATACGCATTCCTCGTGATGAGGCGTCAGACCTCCTGCGATATCTGCAAGCGTATACACATCGAGGACGTCCACGATATGGGTTTGGAGCGACTGTTTTGCTGTTGGCTGCGCTTGCGCTTGCGAACGTCGGCGTTACGGGGGCGGCTGTCGGCGTTGGAGTCTCAGCATCGCTCTCAACGTTCTTGAGTCTCCTCCTTCTTTTTATTGCGATCCTTCTCTTTTCCAGGCGCTAGCTTTCCTATGTCTTTATAAAGGCTCATTCGTATTCGTGTTTGCCCATGTGGAAAAAGATCTGGCATTTCATCTGGTATGAAGAGAGCTTAGCATCATGGCTGGTAAATCTTGTTCTTTCGTTTGTCTTGGTCAAATGGGTGATCTATCCTGGCTTTGGATTGCTGCTAGGGACGTCGTATCCCATCGTGGCTGTTGTGAGCAGCAGCATGGAGCACCGAGGAATGGGTTTTGAAGAGTGGTGGGGGGCGAATGGAAAATGGTACACTGATCGCGAACTCCACAAAGAAGGATTCTTGGCATATCCTTTCAAGAATGGCTTTAACAAGGGGGACATCATGGTCCTGCGAGGAGTGGAACCGAAAGCTATTAAAGTCGGGGCGGTGGTGGTGTACGAACATTCTCGTTACCGAAATCCCATCATTCATCGGGTGGTTGCGGTCAAGGATGACAATGGCGTGAGGACGTTTGTGACGAAAGGCGACAACAATTACGATGCTGACAGCGATCCGGTGACAGAAGAACAGATTCGACGAACAGGAAGAGCGATACTACGCGTTCCGCTGCTTGGATGGGTCAAGATCTGGTTTGTGCAATTGATGGGGGTGTTTTCAGGATGATGTTTTGCGAGAAATGCGGCTCGGTCATGATACCGAAAAAAAACAGCAAGGGACGGACTGTTTTAGGATGCACACAGTGCAGGTTCGTGTCGAAGAAGCGCGAGCATTTTGTATTGAAGGAACGAACGAAAGTAAGCGAAAAGGACATGATCGCTGTCGTGAACAAACGGGTGGAGATCTTGCCAAAGACACAAGAGGCTTGCTCGAAGTGCGGGAACAAGGAAGCATATTACTGGACGGTGCAGACGCGAGCGGCGGATGAAGCTGAAACGAGATTTTTCAAGTGCACGAAGTGCAATCACACGTGGCGCGCCTATTCGTAATTCTTTACTTCAAGGCGGTGCCATAAGTTTATAATAATCTTCTTCGTTCCTTCCTTTACAATGGCGCCCAAAGAGCACTTTCAGGAGGTTCTGGTGAAGGATATCACGCTAGAATATCACAAGATTGCGGTTTCTGGGCAGGTTGTGAGTACCTCCGGCACTTCGTTTTTTCTTGATGACGGCACGGGACAATTATTGGTGCGCACGGAAAAGTTACCAATGACAGACTTTGTCAAGGTTTACGGGCGATTGCTTGCATATGAAGACAGCTACGAGCTGGTTGCAGACATTGTTCAGGACTATTCTTCGGCTGACAAGGAGCTTTTGCGGAAGGTCAAGGAACTCCTACGAAAAGAAAACCAAAAG
>CAYJXL010000010.1:0-22100 GCA_964374125.1 Candidatus Woesearchaeota archaeon
CTATTGTGTCTGAAGCTCCGATTGTGGCCATTTAATCAGCCACGATAAACAGCATCTCTTGTGTGCGGCTTGAAAGGATGTCCTGAAAAGCACGCAATAATCAAGGTCAGCTTTCTCTCTACAGATGATTGCATACATTCAGAGCAGATAATCGACTGCGGTACACGCTCACGCTTGCGGTTGTATAGCAATGCGATCAAGAAACATTCCAAAGTCATTTCTGCTGCAGGTTGCATGGTCCACATCAACCGATGCCAAGAATATCTTGAATACGAACTCCTTTAAGGTCAAGGAGACATTCATGACAAGGTTGTAAAACCTCCACAGGTTGTAGAAACAATCTATGCCGGACTACAAAAACCAGAAGAGATAGAAAAGATTCCTGACAAGTCAGGCGAACTCTTAATGATGTTCGGAAAGATATTGGAGCTACGCGTGTTATACTCTTGATTTTTATGAACGTTAACTCTTCGCCGTGTTCTTAGCAACCTCCGCATCGCTCGATCGCGCATGCGTAACAGGTCCTTTAATCAACGCGTGCACAAATCCCCACGCGTACATGAACTCTGAAGCAACCGCAATGAAAGGATGCACAAACAAATACTTTAGTTGCATCTTCCAATAGAAGAGGTCCTTGACGAATACGTACAAATACAACAAAAAGATAAGCGCTAGCGCAATCAGCGGCTTAATAAAAAGAAGAACTGTCAACAGAGAAAAAAGCGCAACCTTGAACGGCTTGCCCTTCGGCTTTCGTTTCTTCCAGTAGGGCATTGCATGTGATCCAAACCAGAAGTGTCGTCGCATCTCTGTTTTAAAGTTCGTTGGCTCTCCTTTGTGGTAAGCAATCGCCTTTTGTGCGAAGTAAATCATATGCCCTTGAGCTTGAACGCGGTCAGCAAGATCAGCGTCTTCAATGCCAACAATCCGTTCATCATAGCCGCCAAGCGCTTCAAGAACATCACGTCGGATGATCCACAGAGTAAACGGCTTGTAGTTGTCCGCGTATCGAACATCAAAAAAGTGGTCATTCATCTTCGCAATGTATGTCTCTGGCTTGTACACTGCTCTTCTATCAACAACAGCAGCATGTCCCTGCTCAAATCCTTTCAGAACTTCCTTCAGCCAATTTTTCGCAAGAACGAGATCACTATCAACAAACGCAAGAACATTCCCTTTCGACGCTTTCCATCCTATGTTGCGCGCTTTGACGCGTTCAGCATGATGCGTCCGAATAATCTTGACGTTCTTATGCTTCTTGACAATTGCAACCGTATTATCAGTGCTGCCGTCGTCAACAACGATAATCTCATCAAATGCCCGTGTCTGATGGAGTAACGATTCGATAGTTTCACCGATAAACGACGCCCCATTATACACCGGAACAATCGCGCTCACGACAAACTTTTTCATGAGACTGCCTCTAAAATGTTTTCATGAACCTTATCCCAGCTGTAACGCTCAAGAACTTCTTTTCGGTTAGTAAGGCCGATCTTCTGGGAGAGTTTTTTATGGGTAATAAGTTTGAGAATCGCCCGTTCAATCTCAGGAACATGTTGCTCGTTAACCAAAAGCCCATTGACGCCGTCCTTAACCAGCGTCTTCAAGTTGCCAAAGTCACTTGCGATAACCGGTTTCCCACACGCCTTGTACTCGTGAATCTTGATTGAAGAGTAAAAGAAAGGGCTCTTTTTGAAAGGAGGATACGTTCGATCAAACAGCGCAAAGCAGATATCAGCGGCATTGAGGTACGAGGGTATCTGGTCGTAGGGAACCGAGCCGGTAAGAATGATGTTGTTGTGAAGCTTCTGCGCATGGATCTTTTCCTTGCATGAGGCCCATTGCTCTCCTTTGCCGATCATGAGAAACATGACCGCAGGATCTTTGGCAATCACCGCTTTCACCGCATCAATCATGCTATGACACGCATGCCATCGCGAGAAACTTCCGATGTAGAAGAGCGTCTTTCCTTTGGTGAGATGGTACTTCTTGCGAATATGCTCCGCGGGCGCATCCGGAGAGAATTTCGTGGTGTTGACGCCGTAGTGAACGAGCAGATAGTTTCTTTCTCCAATCTTAAAGTCTTCATTGGTGATGGTAATGAGTGTTGCACTCTTCGTGACAGCATCATGCATGCGTTTGATCAATCGGAATCGAAGAGATGATGGGTCAATCTTACCTAAAGCAACAGTGACAGTAAGATAATTCTCATTCATCTCATAGATGGATTTTTTATGAAACCAGTGAGCAACAAGAACGCCGCATCCCCCGAAAATCCTTCCCCGTTCATAGACAAGGTCGATCCGGTGAAATAAACACAAGGTGAGCGATAGCATGAACGAGTACAGCATGTAGCTCAAGTTTCTGAGAACGCCGGTTGGTAGAATAGGGACTCTGATAAATAGGATTTTATCCTTCTTCTCGATCGGCAGCTGTCCAAAGCGATACTTGACGACAGCAATCACGCTGTGCTGGAGGTTGGCGAGGGCGTCCAGCGTGCCTTCGACGTGCGACGACCCCCCATGGGTCCCAGGAAGTCCAATTTCCGGAGCTAAGTAGAGTATGCGCATTTTTACAGAAAAGGGGCAAAAGTTATTTAAAACCTCGCTATGGTCGCAATATTATGTCGCTTCTATACAAGCTCGATGAGCTGAAAGGTCGCAATATTGTCGTAGTTGGCGACATCATCGTCGATGAGCAGAAAGAAGGCTATACCGCGCCATCCCCGGAGGCAGCCCCTTACGTATTCAAGATCAAAAGGCGGGAAACCCTTCCAGGCGGTGCGGCTAACGTCGCATATAACATCCGTACTTTAGGCAGTAGTGTAACGCTTATGGGGATAGTTGGCGACGGTACAGCAGGTGACAGACTGCAAGAGAGAATAAAATCACTAGACATAAAACTTTGCGCATATAGTGACGGCCGGCCCGCAAACATAAAATCTCGTTCATTCAAGACACGTCCGCATAATTACTTCTCTCGCGAGGACAATGAAGAAGAATTTCCATCAATACTGGCGCCGTGGCCTGATAGGGTTATTAATCAACTCGTCTCAGATGTGATGCAACATAATTATGAAGCAATAGTACTGCCTGACTACAACAAGGGGGCATTTGCAACAACATTAGCAGAACAGTTGATTCGTGTTGCGAATGCAAAGAAAATAAAAACATTCGCCACACCAAAGCCGGAGAACCTTGCTAAGTTCAGCGGCGCTTACCTCGTTAGCTGCAATAAGGTTGAGGCAATTGAAGCGTATCACAAATGCACGAATGTCCGTATGCGAGAAAATGAGCTGGCAGGAGAAAGCCGTCTAGAAAAGCTAGCTGCGCTTGCGCAAGCTATCACGAGTGCAACATCTTCAAACTATGCCGTAATCACACTAAGTGAAGAAGGCATGTTTACCTGCGACCAGAAAGAGGGGCCTATCCTCGAGCCATCGAGAGTAAATGACGAAGTCATCGATGGGATCGGTGGAGGAGATACCGCACTTGCGGCAATCAGTATTGCAATAACTGCGGGATTTTCCATACGCGAAGCGTTGCAAGTGGGGAATTACGCTGCAGGAAGAGCTGTTGAAAAAATGGGCACTGCCTCTGTTTCATTCAAAGAACTTGAAGAGCGTATCGCATTGTTTAACAAGCACTAACAAACCTTTTAAACAGACTATATTCTCCAGTATCTATGTTACTTGTACGAAAGAAGCTGCAGGATAAACTATCGAACGTAATGCTGTGGTTGGATTACGTGGTATACCTCCTCTTGAATCCATTCAGGTTCAAGCCCTACCCGAAAGCAGTGAAGAAAATTCTCCTCGTCGAGCTTTTCAAGATAGGAGACCTCCTCGTTGCAACGCCCGTCATCGGGGCGCTCAAAAGAACGTATCCCCATGCAGAACTCCACATGCTCATTCAGAAGGATACATCAACAGTTCTACAGAACAATCCAAACATCGATAAGGTAATCCCATACACAACATTCTCAGAAACAAAGAACATTTTGAAACAGGACAGCTACGACCTTGGAATAATATTTCATCCTGGTTCCTGGAAGATAAGCTTGCTCCTCTTCCTGGCAAAGATTCGTTACCGTGTCGGCTGCACAAAATCAGGCATCACCTATGGTAAAGGGTATTTCTTAAATAAAAAAATAAAGCCGAACACAGCATGGCAGCATAAGATCGAAGACAATCTCGACGTCATCAAGTCGCTCCCTATAAACCAAAGTGTAATCAGTGCAGTTGAGCGTCGTCCAAAATTGTATCCTCCCGCAGATATTGAAACGAAGATGCGGAAAGTTCTCCTGGGGAAGAAGCGTCCCATCATCATTATCCACCCGGCGTCATCGCACAAGACACAGCGATGGTATCCGGAAAAGTTCGCAGCAGTCGCTGATCAATTGCAGGAACGATGTAGCGCAACAATTATCTTTACCGGATCAACCATGGACGTAGAACAGGTACACCAGATCACTGCGTTCATGAAAACCAAGAAATATATGGACCTTGCGGGCAAGACGAACTTTTGGGAGTTTGCATCGCTTATCAAGAATGCAGGTCTTCTGCTTGCAGTTGACACTTCTGCTATCCACATCGCTTCAGCCTATAGCACTCCAACCATAGCCTTGTTTGGCCCGACCATACCAGTCTTTTGGGGTCCTACATCGAAAAAAAGCAAAGTTATTCAGCACAACAATGTCTGCACAGGTTGTAGAAGATACGAATGCATCATTAAAACGCACGAGTGCATGAAGACCATAACGCCGGAAGAGGTAATAAGCGCAGTCAAGGAGATCCTGCAGTGAAAGTTCTTTTCGTATACTTGCACGGCATCGGGGATTGTATCATGTTCACCCCAGCCATCAGAATGTACAAGGAAAAGTACCCTGACAGAAAGCTCGGCATGCTTTGCCTTCCGCTAACAGAGTCTTTTTGGAAAGCTCACCCACTCATAGACCAAGTCTTCGTCTCTTACAGAAAATATCCCTTGCATCATGGAATCCTTCCGTTATACATCTTTGAAAGAATGAAGCTTCAGCGCATCGTCAAGAAGATCAAGCGTGATTACGGCTATGATAAAGTTGGGTACATTGTTCCCCACAGTTGGAGGGTTTTTGGAATGGCTGTTCCGGTGCCCGGGGTTATTCGTCGACTCATAACATTGCCGTTTGAAAAGCACGAAGTGTTAAAGCTCTGCAAGCGTCTGAACGTCGGTTATGGAAGGAGATGGCCAGTCGATTTTAAGCAGGAAATTTACATACCTAAGAATTATCAGAATGAGGCGCAAAAGGTGCTAAGAAAGATTATCGGAAAGAAACCACTGTGTATCATCCACGCAACAGCCTCTTCAAAGAACAAGAGCCTAACATTGCAAGAGAAGTACCATGTGATAATCCAAATGAAAGAAAAGTATGAGATTTGCCTGCTTCATGAACCAGCATATCGCCCAGACGTCAAAGCGTTGATAACAAAAGACATTCTTCTAAGTGCAGCAATCATTGCAAAGGCAAAACTCTTCATCGGCATTGATTCTGGCCCTGCACACATTGCTGAAGTTCTTGATATCCCGCGAGTGATCATCACGAAAACGTTCAAGTCGGGACTGCTCTTTATTCCCGGGAAAAAGGCTTTACTAGAGAATAGCTTTGACAAGAAAAAAATTGCTGTGTTTCTATCAAGCGTATGGAGTCATTGACGATCAGTTTGAGCGGTTCTATAAAGTGTCAGTAGAACAACGAACAAGGTCGTTATCAAACGGAATTCGGAGAAGAGGATTGGAAGAGCGTTCAATAAGAGCGACGCCTCTCATGTACGAGGATCGCATAACAACAAAGGAGATTCAAGAGATCAAGGCGCTAAAAGCGGCAGAGAATAGAAAGCCTTTTTAACAAGGAAGGAAACGCTTCTGCAGTATGAAAATTCTCTTAATAAAATTCGGTGCACGTGGAGACGTTTTGCGAACGACATCGCTGCTCCCAGGGCTTAAAGAGAAGTACAAAGACGCACAAGTCTATTGGCTGACACAGAAGAACGCTGAGCCGCTTCTTGCGCATAACCCCTACATCGCTGAAGTAATAATCTATGGCACAGAAAAACGTGCATGGCTTCTCGCAACTTCTTTTGATCTTATCATAAACCTTGAAGAGGATTTTGAAGCATGTTCGCTTGCGACAAAGGCAAAAAAGAAAGAACTGATTGGGTTCTATCTCGACAATGAAAAGAACATAGTGCCAACGTCCACAATGCGTGAATGGTACAACATGAGCGCCCTCGGTAAAAAACCAGAGAATGACATATTAAAACAAAGGAACAAAAAAACTTATCAACAACTTATGTTGGAAGCTATCAACATCAAACCGAAAAACTTTGATATCTGCTTGCTTCTCGATAATGCACAAAAGAAATTTGCGCAAGAGTTCAAGCGTCGTTATAACATTCGAGACAACGACCTCGTCATTGGCATAAATACAGGTTCTGGTGAACGCTGGACGTCAAAACGTCTCCCAGTGGAAAAGACGGCAAAATTAATCGAGATGCTCGTAAAAGAGCTGAAAGCAAGAGTGATCTTATTCGGCGGCAAGGATGAAGTCGAGCGAAACGATGAAATCATCTCACTAACGAAAGCGCCCATTATTAATGCAGGCTGTGGTAACGATCTCAAGGAATTTCCTGCTCTTATTAGTTTATGTCATGCATTTGTCACGTCAGATACCCTTGGCCTGCACGTCGCACTCGCGCTGAAGCGGAAAGTAGTGGCGCTGATAGGCCCGACATCAGCAAGCGAGATCGAGCTCTATGACTTGGGAAAGAAGATTGTTCCTGACGATGACTGTGTGTGTTGCTACAAGGAAAACTGCGTGTCCATGGAGAGCATTGACATCCGCGAAGTTGTCAGTGCCGTGAGATCGCTGCTAGAGTTAACAGCTTCGATTGTTATAACCTCATTCAATGAGCCGCATCTTGAACGCACTCTGCAGTCCATTGTGCGCCAGGATATCTTTTTTCCCTCGGAAATCATCGTCGCCTCTCCGAATGAAGAAGCGAAAGTTCTCGCAGGCAAGTACAGCGCAAGATCAAAACGCATTCGATGGTTTAATGATCCAGGCAAGGGAAAGAGTTATGCTTTAAATCTTCTGCTACCGGAATTAAAAGGCAATATCTTGGTGTTCACCGACGGCGATGTTATTCTCGAAAAGAATGCCATTAACGAGCTTGTTCAGAAGTTTAACGACCCTCTTGTCGGCTGCGTGTCTGGCCATGTCGCTTCAGCTAATCCAAAGGACAATCTGTTAGGCTATTGGAGTCACCTCCTCGCGGACGCGGGCGCTCACCGAATTAGAAAGGAGCTTGCTGCACAGGAAAGATTCTTGGAGTGCACAGGGTATCTCTTCGCGTTTCGAAACCATATCATCAAGCACGTGCCTATTGATGTCGCAGAAGACGCAGTTATACCAGCGATGTTCTGGGAAAAACACTACAAGGTGGGTTATGCAGAGAATGCAATCGTCTACGTTAGAAACCCGACCACATTCAAAGACTGGCTGAAGCAACGGAAGCGTACCGCAAAAGCCCATGAGACATTGGAGCAGTACATCGATACCAAAAGTATCCCGCGTGTGAAATCGTTTACGAATGAATTAAGAAAAGGATTTCTCTGGGCTCTCTCCTACCCAAGATCGTTCAAAGAGTTCAGATGGACAATACTTTTATTTGTTGCTCGATTGTATATGTGGATAGCAGTTCTCTTCGAAACACGCGTTACTAAAAAGCGATATACTGACGCATGGGAGCGTGTTGAAACAACAAAAGTTTAGCTGCGAACCTGTTCTTCCTTCTGGATCGCCCGCAGCTTGTTTCGCAGGTCCATCATCGTGTTCGCCATTTCGACTGCATGGTAGATCATGAGATTCATCTGGACATCAGGCTCTCTGATTCTCACATCGTCATAAATCCCAAAAACCTTCTTTCCCTGCGCATACGCATATCCAATCTCCCACGCAGTTCCGGAATCGACGTCCAAGCCATTCAGGACAGCAACAACAGCATCGCAGCCGCCAAGCTTCTCTTTGTCGCGAAGAAAGACGCCTTTCCGGTCAGAAGAAAACCCAACATCCCGGTGCGGCAAAACCGTCTGGAACCCTAAAGAAACGCATAAGCGGTCGACCTTCTCCAGGAACACCCGCTCCCCTTCCGTAAACAAAGGTCCTGAGATGTACACTCTCATTGCATCCTGCAAGCATGCAAACTATAAAAACGTTTCTGAAAGTCTTCACTATGGAGAATCAGCGGAGGCTCGCAAGCACTTTCTTAGAGACCTCATCAACAGAAATAGCCTGAAGGCACGTGTTGTCATGGCAAGCAGAATTCAGCTGGTTAAATGGGCTCACGCAGGGGCTGCAGGCAAAATGCGAATACAGCACCTCGACATGCTCGCTCAATGGTTGGAATCGTACCGGCGTCTCAGGCCCAAAGAACACAAAGATTTTGATGTCAGTAAGCGCGGCAAATTGTGCAGGCCCGCTGTCATTCGTCACTAAGACGTCAGCCAGGCCATAGAGGTCAACGAGCTCCCGCAGTGTCGTTTCTCCCGCAAGGTCAATGCATCGCTCATCCTTGACAAAGCTCTTGATGTACGTTGCGTTTGCCTTCTCTGATGCTACACCAGTAACAACAACATACGTATCCTTCTGTTCCAGCAGCTGTTTCGCGAGCAGCGCATAATTGTGCAATGGCCACCGGCGCAGCGTAATGAGGAAACTCGAGTTCGGATTCAGGATGACGATCGTGCTTTTTTCAGAGATACGCTCATTGTGCGATCGCAGCTTGCGCATGATATGCTCCTTGCATTCTTTTGTTGTCGTCCATTTCGGAAGGCGCAGATCAAACGCTGTAACCGGTCGCTTCAGCATCGGCACCTCGCCGGCAGGCGCTTGTAGCGCGTGCACCAGTGTCAAATATGCCGCGGCAGTGTGAATGTACGGATTGAATGCGACTTTCTGCGTGTAGAGATTGCCCCGGTACATGCCCTCGGCATTAAACCGATGAAACCCAGAGCTTCGTGACGCTCCGCTAAGGTACGTTAAAATCGCTGAGTATCGCGAAAAAAATTCCAGGTCAATGACCGTGTCGATACTATGCTTCCGCGCAATAAAAGGAAACTTCATCGTGTCCCAGCACAGCGCAAGCAGCGATGTGCTTCGAATCGTCAGCACATGCTCTTTCGGAATGAAGTTCAGCAAATGGACACTGTCCTGGATCTCGCGGAAGATGAGAAAGTAAATATTGGCGCCAGGAAAGAGCTTCTTCGCGTCCCGCAACGCAGGATATGACACGATGCTGCTGCCCATCTCGCCGAGTTCAATGAAAAGAATATTCCTCAGTGCGCCGCGCGGCCGCCGCAAGCCAAGCAGGCGCCCAATCTTGTAAAGAATCGTCAGGGCAAGGCATGCCGGAACGCCGACCCAAAAGTCAATCTTCCGCATCAAGTTAATGTGAACCATAGCAAGCCACCAATGAAAAAAGGATCTTTATAAAACATTCCTCGAGCATGGATTGGAGCGCTGGTTTACCTACACGCTCTATCCCGGCGTCGAGCCTACGAATAACAGGACTGAGCGAGTGATGCGAGAGGCAGTGGTGCAAAGGAAGATCACAGGAACCTTGCGGAATGAGCGAGGCACCCATATGCTGGAAGTGCTGATGTCAGTCATTGTGGCATGGAAGCTCCAAGGGCTCAATATGTTGAACATGCTGAGGCAGACTCTCAGCAGCTAAATACGTACGGTTAAAAATACACCGGGTTTCATAAGAATTAACTAAAAAAACTGGTGTCTGAAGTCAAACCAAAAGATCAAACTTAATTCTTCCACAGTTTTTTTTCTCATTGCTTTTTCTCCAGTAGCCACTTCCAAACTGGTTTAATAACTATTTTTTTCCCATTTAGTTTAAGCTCTTCTTCCTGATCAAAAGTTATGATTAATCCTTTCTTGAGCTTAAATTTATTTAGAGCCTCTATTAAACCAGTTACTTCTCTTTCTTTGTTCTTCTCGTTTATCTCATAAGTTACCTGTATAGCGTCCTTTATTTTATTCCCTTCTCTTATTAAGAAATCGCATTCATGTTTATCAGAGTGATAAAATATTTCTTTTTCTCTTCTTTTTAGTTCAATCGCCACTAAATTCTCAACTAATTTGCCTTTATCTTCTGAAAGCCGAAAACCCATGTTAACCAGAAAACTATTATCTATGCAGTAAACTTTTCTAGGGTTTTGAATCTGGGTTTTTATTGAATAATCAAATTTGTTAATAAAAAAGAATAAAAATGAATTCTCAAAAGCTTCTACAATCGATTTGACTGTTGCAATGTTCTTCATCTTAGACATTTTAGATATTGCTCTAAGGCTTATTAAAGAAGAAGGGTTTGAGAAGAAAAAAAGAGCGGTTTCTTTTATCTGCCTGTCCAATCTTGCAAATCTTTTTATTATGTCTTTGTATAATATATCTTCATAAAGATCTTTAATAACAATATTTTGCCCGCTAACAACCCTCTTTGGTATCCCACCCGTTTCGATAAAAGAGTTTAATTCTTTGCGTATTATTGCTTGTTCTTTTAAATCGAGTTTCCAGTTCCTTATACTAACTTTATTTGCTTGAAGGAACTCTCTAAAATTAAGGGGCGTTAAGCTTAAGCTTATTGATCTTCCTGTGAGAATTGATGCTATCTCGCTACTTAATAGCCTTGAATTTGAACCAGTAATGAAAATTTTATATTTGCCTTTTATTCTGTCTATCCACTTTTCCCAACCGGAAACTTCTTGAATTTCATCAATAAAAAGAAAGCACTTTTCTGTATAGTTTTGTTCATTAATGAAATCTATTATCTTCTGAAAATCTTCAACTTCAAACTTTATAAGCCTGTCATCATTAAAGTTAATATAAAAATAATCTTTCTCTTTTAATTTAAGCTTGTCTTTTATTATTTTTAAGAGAAAAGATTTGCCACATCTTCTAATTCCGGTTATAACTAACGGCATGTCTAAAGAAATTAATTTTATGGCTTTTTCAGCCATTTCTCTGGGTATTGTTGGTTTTTCCTCTTCAAAGTCTTTCTGCTGCTCAAATAATATGAGGTATAATTCTTCTCTGTTCATGATTTTCCCAATAATCCTTGGTTTATAAATCTTTCTAAAGTGATACAGTTATTGTTACACTTATCAATAAAAGTGATACATATGTTATTACACTTAATTTTCATTATCGCTGCACAAGATAGTCGCTTTCACCTCGAGCATAAGCTTTATATGGCTGCAGGCTGTCGATCCGTTAATGGACCAACCAAAAGAAAAAGAGAATGATCTGCAGCACCATGCCGAGAAGCTCAAAAAGCTGTTCACTGAGAAGAACTTGTTCATGCTCTTGATCGCGTTCGCAATCATCTATCGCGTCTACTATTTCATTCTCACGTATCATCAGCCACAGTGGTGGGATTCTGGCGATTACCTCAACATCGCGAGAATGTGGGCCTTCGGTTCGCCAGAATGGGATATCAATCCTCTCCGTCCATTACTGTTTCCGTTCCTGATCGCGATACTCTACAAGTTTGGCGCTGGCGAAGCGCTCCTCCAGGTGTTCGTCACCTTGTCCTCAATTATCGCTGTTTACCTCGCATACCTTCTCGGCAAGCACATGTACAATAAAAAGATCGGGTTGATTGCGGCATATATGCTGGCAGTTTTCTGGTCGTTCACATTTTACTCGTTCAGGATTCTTGTTGACGTTCCTGTGGCAATGTTCTGGCTGCTTGCGCTCCATCTTTTTTGGGTAGGCTATGAAGAAAACAAGAAGAAGGCATTATGGCTCTTCGGGCCAGCGCTGGCGTTGGGTTTCATGATGAAATTCACCGGCGCGTTGCTCGGTTTCATCGTGCTCATGTACTTGATAATAACAGCGCGCCTCAAGTTTCTTAAAAACAAGGATCTGTGGATCAGCGCAGCGCTGGGGTTCCTGACGATGCTGCCGTTTTTGATTTACGAAAAAATAAGATTTGGCAGTTTCCTCGCGTTCTACACCGCGGCAATCGGCGGCAGGGCGCTAAGCCCTCGTTCCATGTGGCAGACATTGATCGACTATATCACGCAAACATTGCCGTTGGTGCGTTGGATTTTCTTCGCGTTGTTTGTCGTCGGTTTGATCTTCATTGTGTTGGATCTTGTCCTTGGTTTTGACTTGTTGTTCAAGAACAAGGAAAAAACGCTAAAGACCGATCTCCTGGTTCTCATCACGTTCTTGGTGCCGTTCCTCTACATCGTGAGCATTGGTTACGGTCAGTATATTGAGGAGCGTTATCTCTTCCTCGTCTACCCGACGATGTTCCTCGTTGCAGCAAAAGGCGTCATGAAAATAAACAGCTACCTAAAAAAGATTCCGCTTCCAATGGCCGGGCATGTTCTTCCCGTCATCGTAACAGTGTGCATTCTTGCTGTCGGAGGTTATCAGAACATGGTGCATGCGGACCAGATCATTAATGACAAGAAAGAATCATACCGCCAGGTGCAGCTTGCAGGCGAATGGATCAAGCAGAATTCAGAAAAAGAGGACAAGCTGTTTGCTCTGCACGCCCATGCCGAGTTGCAGTATGCTGCAGAACGCCGCGTCCTGGGCTACCCTGGAATCGATCCTGAAGACCTCATGAAAAATCTTCGAAAGCATAAGCCGAAGTACCTCGTCGCGAACGTCTTCGCGTATCTGCCAGACGATATGGTATGGAAGCTGATCTATCCTTTCCAGCATCCCGAGCACTTCAAGCCCGTCCAGGCGTATGAGCCAGCAATCGACAAGGAGGGAAAGATACCAATACTGACTATCTTTGAAGTGCTTCCCGCAGCGTACTCAGCGCCGGTAACGAATCAGAGCAGTCAGGACCGCTAGTCCTTCAAAGAAGCGCATGATCAAGAATCCCGCAGCGTGAACTGGATCTCTCGCAAAGAACCTCCAGTTTTTCGCAAAGGCTGGTCGTATCACACGAAATTCCCGCTTCGATTCTGCAACGTTCTTTTCAAGATACGCCTGCAGGTTCTTCGAGTAGTAGTACCGTTTCCGAATAATGTCCCGCAATCCTAAGCGTCCTTCATGGTGCACGATCCACGTCGGCGCATACCCAACGCGATAGCCTGCTCGCAAGGCGCGCTTGTGAAGATCAATGTCCTCAGGTCCCGAGAGCGCTTCGTCATAACCGCGGACAGCTTTCAGCACGCTCTTCCGAAAAAACCTGGCAGCTTCGCCCTCGCCAGTGCCTTGGTACGATCGCTTTTCCAGGATCTTGCAACTCGTCCAGAATCCCTCGCCGCTGTAATCTTCTGGAATCACAAGCGCGTCATAATCCTTGATCACGGCAATGCACGACGCAACAACGTCGTTATAAAGTTCCATGTCAGCATCAATGACCAGAACGTATGCGCCTTTTGCCTTGCGAATGCCAAAATTTCTCTGCGCGCTTCGCTCTGGTCCGATGTTGTAAACAAGTTCCGTGTACCTTCGGGCAATCTCTTTCGTCTTGTCCGTGCTGTTATTGTCAACAACAATCAGCTCGACGTCCTTGTGCGTCTGGTTTTTGATCGAGCGCAAGCACCGCTCAATGTCTTTTTCCTCGTTCCTCGTCGCCACAATCACGCTGGCATTCATCGTAACATGCTCTTCACTTCTTGAAACACGCGGTCAACTGTAATGAGCCTCAAGCAGTCATATCGCTCGTTCCTGTACTTGCACCTCAGCTGCTCACCAATTTGATAGCACGGTCGACAATCCAAATCAACCGTGAGGAATCTGCTTCCCTTTGTCAAGGGCACAGTTTTGTAAGGATTCGTCGGGCCCTCAAGCACCAACGCCTTGGTTCCGACCGCGCCCGCAATATGCATCAATGCCGTGTCATTGCAGGCAAAAAGATCACATCGCTTGATGAGCCCCCCAGTCTCCCAGAGGCTCATTTCTGGAACGAGAACAGGTTTAATGTGCATGTGATCATGTATATACCGCTTCAATCCCTCTTCCTCTCGGCCCCCAAAGAGTAAGATTGTCGCTTTCAATTCGCGGGAAATCCTATCGCACAATTCCGCAAATCGTTCCTTTGGCCATCGCTTGTGGATCATGCCAGACAAGACACTTGATCCTGCGTGTATGCCGATGATCTTTCCACGAAGGCGATGTTTTCGTATAAATTGCCCTGCTGCAGCATGATGCTCGCTCCGTAATGGAAAATGCAATGACCTATCGTGCTGCTTTTCATGGATGCCCATCAACTCCAAAAGCTTGACGTTCTCATCAATAGTATGCCGATAAAAATCAATAGGCAAGCGCTTTGACTGGAGAGAACTTAACGATGTCAGTCGCCTGATGTCATAGCGATGCGCAATCCGCAGTCGTGCCCCAATCAGGAAGCTGATCAAGTTGTATTGCCACCTGTTTGCAGGGTACGCAAGGATGCAGGCATCAAAGTTCCTTTGCCTCAGTTTGAGCACGAACCGTAATGACCGCAAGTGCCCTTCTTTGAGAAAGTGGAAATGGATCAGCTCGTCGAGGTCAGAATTATTTTTGAGAATCTCCGCTGCCGAACCGTACATGACGAGGCCGGTAATCCTTGCTTCTGGAAACTTTCTTCGCAATACCCTAAGCATGGGTGTCGCTTGCAAAACATCGCCGATTCCCGAAAGCAAGAGTACGAGGATTTTCATGCTGGTTACTTGTACACCAAATAGTTTCCCAAGGCCAAGAATTGCAAATCAGAATTTTTCAGCGTATGCAGCGCATCCTCTGGAGAGCACACAATTGGTTCGCCATGGATATTAAAGCTCGTGTTGATGATCCCGTATCGTCCCGTTAGCTTGCTGAATTCCACAATGATCTGGTAATACTCGGGATTCGTCTGCTTGCTGATTAATTGCGGCCGTAGCGTCTTGTCATAAGGATGCATCGCGGCCGCAAGGTCTTTCTGCGCAACCCTCGTGGAATCAAACGTCACCATCATGTAGTGCGGTTTGATCTTCTCAAGGAGCTCTATGTCCTTGAAGTAGCGGTACGCCTGCTCTTCGAGAATGACTGGCGCAAATGGCATCCAGAAATCGCGCATCTTGATTGTTTTGTTGATTCTTTCCACAATCCCCGGATCCGATGCATCTGCGAGTATGCTCCTGTTTCCTAGCGCTCGCGCTCCAAATTCCATCCTTCCAGAAAACCGCGCGACAATCTCGCCTTTCGCAAGCAGTTTCGCAATCTCTTTCGCGATGGTTCCCTGGCACAACCGGAACTTGAACTCGCTCTTCACGAGAATGTCTCTGATATGCTCATCTGAATACGCGGGTCCCAGGTACAAATCCTTTAACGGTTCAAGCTTCGCCCCTGGCAGCAACACCTTGGTTCCGTGGTAGCAGCACCCAATCGGTAAGGATTCATCGCCGCAGCTTGGCATGATGTACAACGATGAAACAGCATCAGACTTCAAGATCTCATGGTTCGCTTTCACGTTCATGAAGACGCCGCCAGAAAGAATGATATCATGGATATTGGTTTGTTCGATGGCGTTTTTTACCAGAGTGCAGAGAAGACGTTCTACTAATAACTGGGCGCCTGCAGCCACATAATCAAAGCGCACGCCTCGCAGTTCCCTTTCCAGAACCTCAAGAAATCGATGGCTATGCACTTTCGCCTTGATCGTCAATCCATCAATCCACAAGTACTGCTTCAGGATATCATAAACTTTCTCTGTTGGCTCGTTCCACGCATACGGCGCGAGCCCCATGACCTTGTACTCGTGCTCCAGCATCCGCATGCCCAAGTATTGCGTCACAGCGCTGTAAAAATGGCCGATGGAATCTGAAAAGTTCGAGCTCGCAAGCCTTTTGTATGTTCCCTGCTGAAACGTTCCAACAGTTGCAGACAGCATGTCTCCCTCGCCATCAACCGTAATCACCAGCAGGTCCTTGTCGTTCATTCCCGATGCATAAATACCCGAGAGCGCGTGAAGCAGGTGATGCTCCCCGGAAATGATCTTCTTTTGGTCAATGCCAAGCAGATTGCTGATCATTTCCACGCGCTTCTTGTGAGTCATTTTCGCAAACGCTGGCGCAACCTTCATGTAGGAATTCGTTTCGAGAGGTTTCAACCGCTGCAGTGATGAGCGCACTTTGGAGAGCGCAGTAAACCAGTTCAATCTCTTGTCTTCGCGCGATGCCTCGCGAATGTCTCCGCCTTGCGCCATCAGCGGCGGCGTGATATGGCTCGCCAGCACAACAAGATCAAGCTCTTTCGGTTCAATCGTGCAGAATTCCAGGCAAAATTTGATCGCTCTCTCCGGATATCCGTAGTGGTTCTTCTTGCGGCTAAAGCGTTCCTCGCTCGCGCACGCAACAATCTTGCCGTCCTTCGAGAGTGCCGCAGTTGCGTTATGCCCTAAGGTCGCCCCCAAAATGTAGACCATGCAGGATAGAACGTAGAATTGTTTTATAAGGCTTTTCCCAGAGGACTCCGCCTGAAGCCGTCAAGCAGATTTTCCGCACAATCGACAGCGAATCACGATCATGACGTATTTCGCTCAATTTCAAACATCGGTAAGACTGGCGAGTATTGTATCAAAAAATGCAGAGACCCAGGCGACGATAAATTTCTTTCTCTGGCTTTGCAGGTTGATGCGGATTACCTTATCACGATAGATAACGACCTCCTTGTCTTAAAGACCATCGAAAGGACAAAGATTGTTTTACCAGCTGAGGTCTTGCAACACATGAATTGATTGAAACTTACAGCAAGCTCCTTAAGAGATCAGCAACCTTGTTGTACGCGTCCACAACAAACGAAAACGGCGAATACAATAATCGCAGTCGTACAATCGCAAGAAACATTTCTGGAATAACCTTGTGCATTTTTAATCGTGATTCTGCCTGGTCGTCCCACACTGTCGGAACTTCAATCACCTGAAAGCCATGTTTCTTTAGCAAATAAAGCAAATCAATGTCAAATGCCCATCGTGTCGTTCCAAGCTTGCCAACAACGCTTTTGATTGCTTTCTTCGTGAACAACTTGGCGCCGCATTGACTGTCAACAACAGTAATCCGAAACAGAATGCGGACAAAGACGTTGAATGCGCGACTTGCGAACCTTCGACCCAATGTCTGCCGCACGCGGATCTTCGCTCCCTTGATCCACCGCGACGCAATAACGCCATCATAGCCATTAATCTGTTCATAAAGTTTGTAGTACGCATCAGCCTTCGTCGCATGATCCGCATCCACATAACCGATATGCTCGCCATCGACGCGCTTGAATCCCTCGATCAGCGCTCCTCCCTTTCCAATAGCACCAGGAATATCAATATAATGAATGACAGGAAACCTTCTCTGATATTCTTGAACAACCGCAAGCGTATGATCACGGCACCCGTTCAGAACAACAAAGATCTCAACATCGTTCCCTAACCGTTCCGTAAAAAACTTGCCATAGTCCTCCAACGTAGTCCCAATCCGCTTCTCTTCGTTATACGCTGGAATGACGATGCTGAGCTTTGGCATTGTTCGCCTGTGTATAGACCAATAAGGATAAAAAGAGTGCGGCCATCACCCCAACCAGGACAATCACCACTTCTTCAAGGCTTTGATGAAAGAGCGCGATTCCTAAAACCTCGAGAACAAGGAAGAACGCCAGTATCCACACAAACCATCCGCGGTTCTGGGAAAGGTTATACAGCGCCAGCAGGTACGCCAAGGAAAAGAAGCTGAACACAAGCGCAAATAACCACAAGATGTTCGTAATGCTCAGGTACGCCTTGCCGAAAAACAAGAGCACGACAAACTTCGGAAACAAGACGGTAAAAAATAATGCCCCCGCAATCAAAATGCCAACAAGCGCCATTGACTTGTACAGGATGTGCTTGCTGCTCTTCTTTGATTCCTCTAACGCAACAGCCTTCGGAAACATCACTGTCGTGATAGCCAATGACGCAAAAAACACGATCTTTCCCAATAACGAAGCTGACGCATAGTATCCAGCGTGCACCTCGTCAAAATAATGCTTCACTAAAAGCACGTCAATGCTGTACATGAATGTCAGGATCAGCATGGAGAGCAAGACAGGAATGGAATAACGGTATACTTTCCGGGTCTCAAACGCTTCTCCTCGGTGTTTCAGAAACTGCCGTAGGGGAAGAAACGTCGCCGCGAGCGCAAAGACATGCGAGAACACGATCCCAAGAACCGCGCCATTCACGCCCATTCCCAATGCAACAAGGAGAATGCCCATGCCAACCTTGCCAACGCCTTCCGCAATCATGTTCCAGCTTAATTGTTTGAAATTTTGAATTCCCTGGAGTATCCCCCGGTTCAGGGGAAGAACGAACAAAAATGGAACCGCAATCCCTAGCAAGAGGTACGTTACCACAGGTATCCGTGCAAATGGCGGAATGATAAAAACTCCAGCAGCATACACTGCAAGTCCAAGGATGCCAAAGAAGAAGAGTTTACGCAATCCCTTCACCATGAGATACGCTATCTTGTGCATGTGCTTCCGGGCATGAAACTCTGAGGTAAACTTCGCAGTCGACGTCTGGATTACATTGAACAGCACAAGTATCACATACAGCAGCGACAGCATCGCCCCAAGAATTCCATAGTCTGCCGGTCCAAGCACGCGCCCCATGTAGAAATGGTAAAAGAATCCCGCTAAGTTCAGCACCATTGACGCTGAAAAGAACAGAAAGCTGTCTCGAATCAGGCTGTCTTCCTTGTTGTACCCCAGGATCTTCTTGAGCATCAGACCACCCAGATCAATAGCGCAAACACAACCTCAATGGCAATGACGAAAGACACGATCTGCACTTCCGTGAATCTGCCATTCATGAAGAGATGCGGTATCGAATAAACCTTGTCATGTCGTGAGTACACCTTTCCATCCTTCACATACCCGACCGTCGGCTTCTTCAGTCTCCCGCGCAGTTTCAAGACAAATTCGACAAAGAAAGGAACAGACACAATGAGCGCAGCCCTCTCGATGTTTCCAACAACAGCAATCGTCGCAAGTGTCCCGCCCAGCAGGTACGTCAATGAATTCCCGGGAAAGATCTTCGCAGGATACCTGTTGTAGTAAAAGAACACCAGCAGCGGAAGAAAAAGCATCAGGCAAAGCAACGCTGCCAGGTATCGCTGATGCGCATATGCAAACAACCCGAGCGAGCCGATGTACGCTAAGCCCAGTCCAGCTTCCAGTCCATTCAGGCCGCCAAGCATGTTCACCATGTTCGACGCGCCAATGAAGCCAATGGGAATCGCAAGCAGTGGGTACAGAATTCCCAAGTTGACCTTGCCGAAGAGCGGAATCACCGTCTGCGTCGTTCCCGCATTCATCACCATCAATGGGATAGCGGCAATCACAGTCAACAGCGGCTTCTGCCACTGGTTCAGCCCCATAGCTTCACTTTTTGACTTTCCAATCACCAAATCATCAATGAAGCCAATGAGCGCCACGAGCATCATCGAAATGACCGACGCAAACAGCAGGCCTAAAGATTCTGGCGTCAAGATAAGGAACGCGCGACTTGCAGGAAGAAACGTCCTGAAGAAAACAAAAGCCATGACCCCCATGAGAAAGCCGAACAGCACAAGCAAGCCCCCAGAAAGGGGAATCAATGGCAGTCCTTCTTTGTGCTGGTCCTTCACCAATAAGCCGATGCTTCGCAAGTACCTCATGAAAAATCGTGCTACCAGCGCGGTGCTCAGGAGTCCAACAAGAGCGCTGATAAAGGGAATGAAAGACATGATCATGGCTCTAGGTTCCAGAAGATCGTATAAAAAGGTTTCGAGAACTGGTTACAAGAACCTTTATAAATTTCATATTCAACACTTCTTCAATGATTAAAATCCGGGGATATATTGACGCAGATTATGAACAGGTAAAACAAAACCTCGAGGAAGCGAACACCTTCAACCCACAACTCGACACGCGTCAGAGCCTTCGAAGGACAATAAAACAAGCTCCAGGCTCCATTCTTGTCGCAGTGGACACATCCTTCTGTCAATCAGTTGTTGGAAACGTCTATGTCATCGAACACCCTTGGAATTCGTTTCTCTTTCGATTGACTGTGAAGCCAAGGTATCGAGAACAGGGAATTGCTACGTTGCTCATAGACAAAGCAAAAGAGCGCCTGGAACGAAGAGGAAATCAATGAAACAAAAGATCGTCATCGGCCTTGTTGAAAAGATCACGATCAACGGCCACAGCGTTGTCGCAAAGATAGATACTGGCGCTTCCAGAAACAGCATCGACATTGATCTCGCCTCGCAATTAAAGCTTGGCCCCATCGTCAAAAAATCAACCATCATCAGCGCCCACGGCAGAAGCTTTCGCCCAGTCATCAGGGCAAAGATCAGCCTCGGTGGAAAAACCATCAATGCCTTGTTCAATATCGCCTCGCGCTCTCATCTCAGGTACAAGGTCCTCATCGGCAAGAGCATTCTCAGGCTCGGCTATCTTATCGATCCAATGAAAGAGCAGATCGCATGAAACTCGCAGTCATCAGCCTCGGCGGCAAGAGCAGCCAGAATATCGCAAGGGAATCAAAAAAATACTTCAAGCACGCCGACGTCCTCGACATCCGCAAGTTCGAGATTGACGCTGACAACAACAACTTGGAGATTTTCTACACAAGCAAGCCATTCCAGGAATACGACTGCGTCTACATTCGCGGCTCGTACAAGTACGTCCTGCTCCAGCGTTCTCTTGCCCGTTCTCTGGCGCAAACATCATACACGCCCATCAAGCCAGAAGGATTCTTCCTCGGCCACAACAAGTTCTTGACGATGTTGGAGCTTCAGAAGAACAACGTCAGGATTCCAAAAACCTACTTCGCCGCAACAACCGCAACCGCAAAATCCATCGTCGAGGATCGCGTCAACTTTCCCGTTCTCATCAAGATTCCGTATGGCACTCAGGGCAAGGGCGTCATGTTTGCAGATTCCGCAAGCTCCGCGAATTCAATCCTCGACGCATTGGACGTCTTTAAGCAGCCGTATCTGATTCAGGAGTACATTGAGACAGGCGCAACCGACATTCGCGCAATCGTCATCGGAAAAACCGTTATCGGCTACAAAAGAAAAGCCGCAAACAAAAACGAATTGCGCGCAAACATTCATATGGGCGGCTACGGCATTCCTGTCGATCTCCACCCTGACACAGAGCAGATAGCCATAAAATCAGCAAAAGCCATCGGCGCTGATATCTGCGCAGTCGACATCCTTGAAGGCCACAAGCCGGCAGTCATTGAAGTCAACCTCTCGCCAGGACTGGAAGGCATCACAAGGACAACCAGGAAAAACGTCGCAGACATGTTCGCGAAATTTCTCTTCGAAAAGACCCATGAACACAAGGCAGCCCTCTCGCAGGAGGGGCCCAAGAAAGCAATCAAGATTGTTGACATTAACAAGAACAAGAAGGAAGTTTTCACGACAATCGACATCAAGAACGGCTTGATCCGTCTGCCGAAGTTCGTTACCGACATCAGCCAATTGAGCCTCGATGACGAAGTCAAGATTGACGTGCAGAAAGGCAAGATAGAAATAAAAGAACACAAGATCAAGAGAGAAGAATAAGATGGCTGCCAAACCTTCAAGGCATTGGAATGTCGTTGCCGAAGGCGCCTACCGCAACGAATGGCGCAATACGCGCTGGATGTTCCTCACTCTCAAGATACCACAGAAAGTGACGCGGATACAAGCAGAGTGTCATTGCTATAACCTCTATGGCACGACAGAAAACTTTGAAACCATTGAAACCATTGAACTGCCAAAGAATGGTATTGAAAGCATCGTCCAACGCGTCTCATTCGAGGATGGCATCATTCTCCCAGTGCCAGGCAACGAGTTCCAGAATGAAGTATACACACCGCGAGCCCTATGCCTAAGAGATGGCAGAATCTTCACGCGTGAAGGCCTTTCTTCAAGGTACCACGATGAATACATCCTCCCCCTGGTAAAAATGGCTGCTGAGACGTTCGCAAGAAAAAGCAACATCGCGAGAGGCTTCATCCCAAAAATCCTTAAAGTAATCTTCTACCTCTTCGATCATGGGAA
>CAYJXL010000011.1:0-21376 GCA_964374125.1 Candidatus Woesearchaeota archaeon
GAGTGCTGTTCCTGCTGAATGGTACGAAAGCTTTATACAGGAAGTCCTTCAGATATTTCTTGATCTTCAAGAGCATGATAGCACCACGCGGTGCTACTTGCTTTTTTCTCTTAACTCTTAAGTAAAGAATTCACCTTCGGAGATACTGTCTGCGCCGCAAGATTCTTAAACAACAGAACCACTAACTACGATATGAAAAAAGCAGTTGTCATTGTGTTGTTAGGGGTAGTCTTCATCGCATTCATAGCCTTGAATGACAACGTTCTCACAGGAAACTACGTCAAATATCGGGAGGAAGACCTCGAACGAAAGTCAGATAAAACAGAAATATACTTCTACCAGAACCCTGTGCAGCGCGCCAAGACGCTCAATATAAAGCTTGTCCCAGGTATCTCCGGAATCGAAAAGCGCGTGGAACTCTACAGAGTCATGGACAATGAAGAAAAACTCCTTCGCTCATTTAACTTTTGCACCTGGCAACTTTGCCGGCGCGGAAGAATCTACGACATCTTTATCTCAAAGGCGTATCCGCCAGGGACATATGCCCTCCTCGTTCACGATAAGGCTTTCGGCGACATAAAAGGATACTTCCAGGTAGCTTAGCGCCTTGCGACAATCTCAATGACATCTAAATGATGCAAATGATGCTCTTTTCCAACAACTTTTTTCGTTCGGACATCAATTGCCCGAACAAAATTATTGCCAAGGTCGCTATGAACAGTGAACGCAAAATCAAGGGCAGTTGCATGTTCTGGCAGCAAGAAACAATCAGGCAGCACGCGTCCGTCTTTGTCCTCAAGCTTATGAATGCCTCCGGGAAAAACTGCGATGTGCCGCAATAGCTTGAATACCGCACAGTTGAGAATCTCTTGAACGCCTGTGCTGTTGTATCGCGACAGAACAGACGCGCGGATATATTCCAACGCTTGTTGCTGCTGGTCACTGAGCGTGCCAACGATCTCAAAGGCCGGGGCGCCAGGCACGTAATCAATACACCGCTTTCGTGCAGCTTCCCGCAGGGCCAGTTCACTGTCTGCCGCGCAGGGCACAATAGTCATGCGAGGGAAAGTCTTTCGCAGCCTTTCAAGATTTTCATGCGCCTTCGGCAAGTCAATCTTGTTCGCCGCGACAATGATGGGCTTAGTCGCTTGGCGCAACACCGCGGCAAGCTGCAAAAGATCATGCTCGCTCCAAGCTGTCGGATCAGGCTTCATCTCCTTGATCGCTTCCTTAACAGTTCCCCCCCGTACCTTCAAGCCGGAAAGCTGCTTCGCAAGCGCCTTGACGATTTCAAGCTTCTCCTGTTGCACAGTCCTGGCAAATTTCTCCCACCCTTTTTTCAATATTCTCAAGAACCACATGTCTAGTTCACGCTCCAGAAACTCGACATCAGCGACCGGATCGTTCGTCCCAGGCTCGCATGGCTCGCCTTTTTCATTCGTTGCGCCTGCGCAATCGACAATATGGATCAATGCGTCTGCTTGGTTCAGCTCGTCAAGGAATTGATTCCCTAAACCTTTTCCAAGATGCGCATCTTTCACCAGCCCAGGCACGTCCATTAGCCTAATGGGGACAAACCGATTGCCTTGAATGCAGAACCCATATCGCGGCTGGCAGCGAACATGAAAAAAGTCCTCCACGCAGGGAATCTTTACGTACGCTTCTCCTTCAGTAGCCTTCAAGGTTGTGAACGGCCGTGCAGATATCTCGACCTCCGCAAGCGTCGCTGCCTTGAAGAACGTACTTTTTCCCGTGCTGGGCTTGCCAAGCAATCCAATGAGCATGCTGTTTCTGGCAGGATGTTCCTTATAAAAATATGCATGATAACCATTGGTAATGTCGTCCACAAAAAGTGAACCTCAAGATTTATATAGCAAACAACGCACGCACGCTCAATGGAACTCGACATTGCGGACGTTGCTCTTCAGTACCTGGAAAAAAAAGGCGTATCCTATGCTGAGGTTCGCTTCGTCACCAGCGAGACAAATGCGCTTCTCACAAAAAATGGCGTCCCGCAGATCTCAGGGTTTGACAAGTCATCAGGCATTGGCATCCGATTCGTGCACAACAAGGCGCTTGGATTCGTGAGCACAAACCGCCTGGAAAAAACAAACGTTACTGCAATGATCGACAAGGCGCTGCGCACAACACACGCGGCAAGCAGGATCAAGGAGGAAGTCACGCTCTCGAGTGAAGACGCATGCCAGGAGACATATGAAGTCAAGCCGAAGATAAAATTTGACAGCATCTCGGTGGAAGAGAAGATAAACCTGCTGCTGGAAGCGGAAAAGCTCATGCGAGCCGAGAAAACAAATGTTCTGGCAACATTCATGTCGCTCACCGAAGATGTCTCAACAGAATACTTGACCAATACAGAGGGCGTCAAGCTGCTCACAACGCTGCCAAAGCCAAGCTTTTTTTATTTTGTCACTGTGCAAGAAGGCAGCAAGTCCGCGCAGCGCTACTGGCACTACGGTGGTTGCGGCGGTTTTGAAGTCATCACGTCGTGGAAGATACCAGAACTGCTGCAGCACGAGGTGAGGGCAATTGCAAACAACCTCAAGGAGAGCGTCAAGCCGCCAAAAGATCCAATAGATCTTGTCTGTGGACCGCAAGTCGTGGGCATCATGTGCCACGAGTCAGTTGGCCATCCCTGCGAGGCTGACCGCGTCTTCGGTCGCGAAGCTGCGCAAGCCGGCGAATCGTTCATCACGAGAGAAAGCATCGGCATGCAAATAGGAACAGAAATCGTGACAGTCGTCGACGATCCCCTTGTCGAGGGAAGTTTTGGCCACTACAAGTACGACAACGAGGGCGTCAGGGCGCGCCGCAAGTACCTGATCAAGGAGGGAAAAATCAATGAGTTCCTGCATAACAGGGAAACTGCGCCATACATGAGCCTCAAGAGCAACGGATCCTCGCGCGCAACCCAGTACAATCGTGAATCAATCGTGCGCATGTCCAACACGTTTCTCTTGCCCGGCAACTATACAGAAGATGAGCTCATTCGCGAGGTCAAGCACGGCGTGTACATGAAGAACTTCAACGAATGGAACATCGATGACAAGCGCCTCAACCAGAAGTATGTTGGCGCAGAGGCTTTTTTAATCGAAAACGGAGAGCTGACAAAGCCAGTCTACCAGCCAACGATTGAGATCAATACGCCCGATATGTGGAGCTCAGTCCATGGCATTGCCAAAAACACCGAGTACCATGCAGGCACATGCGGCAAGGCGCAGCCGATGCAGGCCATCCCCGTCTGGTTCGGTGGTCCAAGTTTGCTCCTAAAAAACATACGGTTGAGTTAACATGAATCATAAAGAAACAGCAGCATTCGTCTTGAAACGAGCGAAAGAGCTTGGCGCAGATGACATCATCGTCTCTGTTGTTGAGGACGCCAGCACTCAATTAAAATTTTCCAACAGCAAGGTCAGTGTCACGCAGACATGGGACCAGGTTGACATGGGCATCTTCCTGGCAATCGGCAAGAAAGTCGGCATGACATCCCTTAAAGATTTCAATGAAGAAAAAGTAAAAGCAACAACCAAGACGCTGATTGAGTTCGTCAAGAAAACGAAGCAGAATGATGACTATTATGGCATTGCAAAGGGCCCCTTTGTATACAAGAAAATCTCAGGCATTTACGACCAAAAGATACAGACAGTAAACCAGGTCGATGCAACAGAATCAGTGATAAACCGCGCATTAGAATCTGGTGCAAAGCGCGTTGCAGGGATCACCGAGTTCTCTGACAGGGCTGTGTACATAACAACCTCGGGCAATATCGAAGCAGAAGCTCGCACATCATTGTTTCACGCCTCCATTCGCTCGCTTGTTGACAAGGACGCCACAGGTCATGTCACTGTTTCCTCGCGCATGTTTGACAAGCTAGAGCACTTGAAGGCAGCGGAAGAATCAGGAACAATCGCCAAGGAGAGCGTAAATCCAAGGCACATGCCATCAGGCAAATACGATGTCCTTTTCCATCCACTGGCAATTGCCGCGCTTCTCGCAATCACCGGCAGCTCAGCATCAGCATTCAATGTTGAGGCTGGCTTGTCATTCTTCAACAACCAACTGAAGAAAAAAGTCGGCGCAGAAACAGTCACCTTGCGTGACGACCCAACGATTCCAAACAGCATCGGCTCGCTCCTGTTCGACGCAGAAGGGGTGCCTTCGCAAAATACGCCCATCATCCAAAGAGGAATCCTGCAAAATTACCTACACAACACCTCAACCGCGCACAAGTACAAAACAAGAACAACCGCAAGCGCCGGTCTCGTTAGCCCGGAGCCCAGAAACATTATTCTTGAAGGGGGAGACAACACACATGAGGAATTGATCGCAGGAATCAAAAAAGGCATCATTATCACGAATGTCTGGTACACGCGCTTTCAAAATTATGCAGACGGGCAATTTTCTACCATCCCGCGCGACGGCATATTTTTTGTTGAGAACGGAAAGGTGCAGCATGCTGTCAAGGGCATCCGCGTCTCTGATAACATGCTCAATGTTCTCAAGAACATCGCAGCGCTGGGAAAGCGACTGTATCCAATCTTGAGCTGGGAAACAGAAACCCCGACAACGACGCCCTACGTTCTCGTCAAGGAAGTCAATATCACACGACCTGTTGAGAAAGAATAAGCACAACATGCTGTGTTGCATAACTATTAAATAACTGCCTTGTCTCCTCTGTTCGGGGAGAGCAGAGCACGAGAATCGTATATTCTTGAAGAGCTAAATGGTTATAAAGTTGGGCATATAAATATACAAGGGGGATGTATACGAAAGGTAGGCTCGTTTTATACGGACTGTTTATCCTGGTGTTTGTAGCTTTTGCCCAGGCGCAAAGTTGCGTTCCACCTCCACAGGGTATTACTCATTGGTGGCCAGCAGACGGCACAACAGAAGATGTCATTGCTGGCAATAATGGCACGCTGCAGAATGGAGCGACGTTTGGGCAAGGCTTTGTCGGTAATGCATTTCTTTTCGACGGTATCGATGACTTCGTTGACGTGCAGAACACCACCGTGAACACGCCGCAACTCGCCTATGAAACATGGGCATATGCGAGCAGCTTTGGCGGGAGCTGGAACGATATTGTCGTTGTGGACCAAGCCCTTGGAGGTGCCAGGAACATCATCGTCCAGGCATGGGACCAACGAGCGGTTGTTTATGGCAGCCCTTTGCAAAGCGCGACGATGCTAAATCCAAATCAGTGGTATCATTTTGCTTACACGCATGACGGCGTGACAGGAAACCTCTATATTAACGGAAGTCTCGAGACAACAGCTCCGTTTCCTCTCGGGATTCCCGGTACCTATGTAACGATAGGGGTCTGGTCAGGATTTCCGGAGTGGTGGAGCGGCTTCGTCGACGAACTTGCGTTCTACAACCGCGCGTTAAGCGCTGCAGAAATTCAAAATATTTATCGTGCGGGTCGTGCAGGGAAGTGCTTGACGCTCTCGATAGGAACCTCAAGCTTGCCATCCAGTGTCATCGGTCAATTCTATTCTCATGAATTTCTTGCAGTACGGGGAACGCTACTGTATATTTGGTCGTTGGTCAATGGAGCAATTCCACAGGGGATGAACCTTCATGCAAACGGAATTTTGAATGGTACTCCTACAGCTGCGGGGAACTATACGTTTACCGTGCGGGTGACTGATGCGAATAACAGCAGGGCAGAAAAGACATTTACCTTGCAAGTCTATGCAACATTACCACCACCACGACTTACTATTCTGAAAACTGGAACAGTTGCAGTCCCAGGTCGCATATTGGAGTATTTTATTGCTGTCACAAATGATGGCGACTTCCCCGTGCATGACGTGGTTGTTGACGAGTATCTGGACAGGGCGCTGTTCAATTTAACGTCTACAGATCCACCAGCGACTATTATTGGCAACGAAAGTCATCGACTTCATATTATTTCATGGAACGTTTCTGTCCTCGCACCGTCGGAAATCAAGATATTACGTTATAGTGCTCGACTGAATGCCTCGCTTCCTATTGGCATAAATGTGACTGGTGGGCCGGCTGTTGTTAATATGCGCTTGCCTTCAAATCGAACAGGTGGTGGCTCGTGGAACCCATTACCACTGCCGCAAAATGGTCATCGAATTGCGTGGGGTGGTGGATGGAAGTGCGCTGTCCCCTTCCGGCATGATCATGCAGCAGTAGATATCGAGGCTCCTGTGGGAACTTCAGTCTCTGCAGTTGCTCCTGGTGAAGTATTTTATGCGGGAGAGTTCGGTGAGGTGTTTGGTCAGGGTCAGTGGCCATATTGGCTGCCTTTGCCTTGTCGGCAATCTTTGTATGGCAAGACTGTTATTCTACGGCATGCTAATAATGAATACACGTTCTATGCCCATTTGAGTGAAATTCTCGTCCAGCGAGGTCAGCAAGTTACTGCAACCACACAGATCGGCAGGAGTGGTGTTACTGGTGCTGGTGGTTGTGCGGCAGAACAGAGCCCTGTCGGTCCCCATCTCCATTTTGGATATTTCCGAGGGGGGATCCGTGGTGGCGATAGTGTTAATCCTTGCGAGAGTCTTAAGAGGGTAGCGAATCCAGAAAGTTGCAGCTGTGCTGACGGTGGAGACTCTGATGAACATATACAAACCACAACACGTCCTATTGACCCTAATGAGAAAGAAGTTATTGCGAACAGATTTGTACGATCTGACCAAACTCTCGTTTATCCTATCCATTTCGAAAACATAGGCAATGTTTCTGCTTTGGATGTTTTTGTGACTGATGTTTTGGATCAAAATATCAATGTATCAACTGTGCGGTTGTTGAGTCCTAATGGAACATTTACTCCACAGACTGGTGTTATTCGGTGGAGTCTCTTTGGTGTTAATCTTCAGCCAAATGCCACGGGGGTTGTGATGTTTTCTGCAATGCCTTACCAAGGACTTCCGTCGGGAACTGTCATCAGGAACAATGCCACCATCCAGTTTGAGATCTTTGAAAATATAACAACAAATACAGTCGAAAATATTATTGATGATATACAACCGAGTTGCGTTATGCATCAGTTGCCTAATATAACAACATCACTAAACTTCACTATCTCTTGGAGTGGAACAGACGCTATTGGAGAAATTGATACCTTTACTATTTTTTCTGCGGTTGATGGCGGAGCTTTCAGCCCTCTTATCAGCAGCACACGAGAAACTAATATGACATTCATTGGGGAACGTGGCAGAACATATCAGTTCCTCTGCATCGCTACCGATACTGCCGGAAACATCGAAGTGCAAGCACCACTATCTGAAGCAACGATTCAGATTGCCGGTCCACGGCTGGCGCTCTTGGGAGTACCCCGCATCGGAATGACAGTCAATCTTTCAGTTTCAGATCCACTCTATCCTGGCCGGAAATCTGTTCTTGCGATGTCGCTGGGAACAATGCCAGGTATTCCTTTAGGTGATGGAAGGGTCATTCCACTGAATCCAGATATTATCTTCCTTGTCTCGTTGCAAGCGCCACAGTGGATTGGTCTACGAAATAATATTATGCTCCTTGATTCACAGGGTCGCGGCATGGCATTTTGGGATATTCCTCGTGCACAAGCGTTGATTAACCAGACTGTATTTGCTGCCTTCATCATCGTGGATCATCAGCAACAGCCACCCATAGCGTCGATTTCGAATGCTGTTTCAATAACTATGCAACAATGAAAAGAATTTATACGTTCTTGCCTGTAATAAGTCTTCTTTTTTTCTTCGCTGTTGAAACTTCAGCCCAAACCATTACACTTGCTGGAACACCGCAACCAACTGCAACCATCACTTTTTACCTTCAAGACTCAGCAAATCCAAATATGCTCTATGTCTTGGCTTTAGCCTTTGGGGATTCGCCACCCATCGTGCTTCCTGATGGACGCGCACTGAACTTAACCTTCGATCCATTGCTGTTGCTTTCCCTCAATGTTCCTTCTGCTATCGGGTTGTCTAACAACATTGGTATTCTCGACGCGCAAGGTCGATCTCAGGCAACGTTCGCTGTCCCTGCAAGTCAAGCGCTTGTTGGACTTCGGTTGTATGTTGCATTTGTCACGCTTCGCAACAACCGTATAGCATCACTTTCTCCAACTGTTCCTTTTGCTATCAGAGGTCAATGCAGCTATGTGGTTCGTCAAATAAACACGTCAGGAACAGTTGAATACAGATTTTATTGCACGAATCACCACTTCATGACGTTGATTGATCAAGGAGGTACACAGAATTATCGTCCGCACCCGGGCTTCGATCCTAATGGATGGGGTTCCTCATGGTATATGCAGCCATTCTTGCCAGGAGCTCAATTACGACACACGAGAATTAAGAGTATTGTTCCTCATGCGCAAGGCATTGATATTCACGCTACGGGCAATGTTTCCTATGGCGCTTCGCCTTTCGGCTCGTGGTCTTCAAACATGCGTTTCGCGTACAACATCACCCAGAAAAAAATAACAGGCACAGGAAGTTATAGTATTGCACTTCCCTACAACCTCAGTGGATTTGCAGACCTTAACCTCTACAAAATTGCAAGTAACTACTTACGGAATGTTCCCCTCATCTCTGGTGGGGTTGGTGACACTGGTGACATGAGCAGGGCGAACGTTCGTGGTACAACCTCGTGGACGACATTTACGTGGACACCACCAGGGATACCAAGCCATTTTCCATTAGACGTCACATCGTCAATGCGCATCGAGGTTGTTGGTGAGTACAATCAAGTTGACACGAGAAGAATGGGCTTCAACTTCTCGATCGCACCAGCATATAAACCAACACTTTCTGTGAATCTTACCGCTCGCACACCAAATACACCGATAAGTTTTGGCGGGTTCTACGACACGAGACAGAATCAATCATTCTGGGCTGATAACGTTGGTATTACGCCGTTAATACTTCGATGGGTGGCGACAAGGACAGCGTATGACTTCTTGGTAGAATTCTCTTCAGAAGCGTTACCAGGAGATCAGTAAGTGACGCGCCTTCTGTTACACGATCGTATGAAGAGTCGGTTATCTCATCGGAGCGCCGCATCGCAAGAACGTAACGCTCAAAAGAACCCAGAAACGATTATAAAGCCAGTGAAACGTCTCTCAATAAAAGAAGGGCCCGTAGCATAACGGATAGTGTCTTGGGCTTCGGTGTCTGCAGAGCATGACGAAAGGACATTGCAGGCGCAAGTAACCCAAGGATCCAGGTTCGAATCCTGGCGGGCTCGCTTATCTTAGACTGAAATCATCTTGTTACTATCTTCACCAATCGCAAAGGCATCAATATAGGTATCTCAATGAATTGCAATCCGCAACGACCCATCCATGAAGCAATCGCTTGATCAACACGATCGAAAACAGAACCCTTGGACAAAATCTTCGTACCCCTCTTCATAGAAAAATAAACAAAAGGAAGGTTATAAAGATTATGCAAAAAGAAAAAAGTTAGCTGCACTCGCTGTACCCGCAATCATAGCACGTTGGCGTACTGCAGCCGCCAATCATGCCGACGTTTGAGCTGTAGCACTTTGGACAGTAAAGGGACACATGGATTCCTTGCTCTTGGATAATCGGTTTTCCTTCCGCAGGCAAGGTGCTCTGTAATGAGTTCTCTCCATTAGGCAGCACTGTCTGTCCGTTCATGTCCTTCATCTTTCCCGTCTTGATCAAGTGGTTCCGTAACGCTTTAGAGACTGCATGCGGAATGCTGTCCACGCGCTTCGGTCCAAATCCATAAGGCTTGTCGCCCTTGATCGAATTCAGGTGCTTCAGGATCAAAACAGGATCTCCGCCAATCTGCAGGTACTTCGACAACAAAATCCCCAAAGCTGTGCTCAACCCGGAAATCTCCGTTCCTGTTGGTGTCTTGTTCACGAACACTTTTGTTGGCCCAAACTCGTCATAATTAACATGCACGTGCAGCGGTCCTTGCCCTGTCATCAGCTCATAGTACTCGCTAAGTTCCACAGTTTTCTTCTCGCGGACTTTCGGTTTCTCCACTTCTGAAGCTCTCTTCTTTTCCGAGATGTTCAAGATCTGGACGCTCTTGCTGCCATCGCGGTACACTGTTACGCCTTTAGCGCCGAGCTCGTATGCGAGCATGTACACTTCACGTACATCATCCGCTGTTGCCTCGTTCCTTAAGTTGACTGTTTTTGAGACAGCGTTATTCGTATACTTTTGGAAGGCAACCTGCATCATGACGTGGTCCATCGGCGTCAGGTCATGCGATGTCAAAAACCTTCTCTGGAGCTCGTCAGGGATCTCCGGTATGCCAACAAGTGATTTATGGTTCGCGTCGATCTTCTTGTACAACTCTTCTTTTGAAAATCCAAAATAATTCCGCTCGTGTGCAATCTTCTCAAACAGCGGGTTCACTTCATAAAAAGTGTTATCCTCTGCGGGTTTCTCGCCCTTTCGTAATGCATCAATGCCCTGCGCATTGTATCTGACATAAACAATCGCAAAAAAAGGCTCAATGCCAGCACCTTGCAAACCAGCAGTGATGCCTATTGTGCCTGTTGGCGCTATGGTTGTTCTAGCGCAGTTCCTTGGCTGGAAATCATGGCCTTCGCGGAAGTTCTTGCCCTCGCGGTCGAAGATGCTGTTCTTGAACGCTGGAAAAATGCCACGTGTCTTCGCCAATTCGATCGAAGCGCTCCTTGCCTCATCGTCAATGAACTTCATGACTTCTTCTGATTTCTTGATCGACTCATCGGAATTGTACGGTATATTGAGCATTGCCAACGTTTCTGCCCAGCCCATGACGCCAAGGCCGATGCGTCGATTCACCTTAGCCATCCATTCAATCTGCGGCAGAGGATAGTTGTTGACGTCGATGACATTGTCTAAAAAGTGAATCGCGGTCTGCACGCACTTCTTTAGTTTATTCCAGTCCATGTTTGTTTCATCTTCATTGACAAACTTTGACAGGTTTATTGATCCTAGATTGCAAGGTTCACCGCTCAAAAGTGGTTGTTCACCACAATCGAGTGACAACATTCCGTTGGTAACAAAGCTTAATGTTCTCGGTTCTGTAAGGTCATAAACTTCCTGCTTTCCCATATGAACGATCGAAGTTATTTGATCTTCAAAAATCTCCTTCTGGAAATTAACTTCTTTCAGGTTATTTAATTTCTCTTTCTTTGTACGAGTTAAGAAACCGATATTTTCAATAAATCTAAGGATGTTATCTTTTCCAATATGTAACTCAAACAGTTTGCCGTCTGATCCATAACAGACAATTTCGCCCTTCTTGTTCTGGTAGCGGAAGATATTATCGCGAGCTTTTCTGCTTCTGTCATAAATCTTCGATTTTATACCCAGATTAAGAAGCAGCATTTGGGTTCCTTTTAATAGATCAATTGATTTCGAAGTTAACCGAACATAATACATTCCATTTCTCTTGTCCTTAGCAACTGTACCGTCTGCAGTAAAAAGTCCTTGAAGGAATCCAACAACAGATTCTTTTGGCGCAGTGAACAACAATTCAGGCACGATCTTTTGGTCACCATCAACAGCTTTAATGCCAATTTTCTTGAAAAACTCTACAAAGTATTTTGAGTGATATGACAGGTGAACAACGCCATTCCCACGTATGACCTCTTTGACGTCCTGTCCATAGTAATCATTGATTATTGGTTTAAGATAATGCAGCATCTCAATGTCTTCTTGCGCAAACGTAAACCCGACGCGACGATTTTTGTCTTTATCTCGCAACCAACCATCGCCGATTAACCAGCCCAATACATGCCCAAGCTCTTTAGACCATTCAAAAGGGAGGTTTAAACGATATTTCCGTCCATTATCGCCCACAAAACAATTTTCGATATTAAACTGAAGCTTATGGTCTGTGTTAAATCTTCCTTCAGTAGACTGTAACAAAATTGTATGTGCTTCCGAATTAAGCTGTTCAACGCTCGTCCAGTTCGTGTAGCTAAGATATCTTGTAAGGACTTTATGATCGGGTGTCGCTGTTAATTCGTATCCAGACTTTGTCGTTATTTTATAAACGTCTTTAACACCCGTACTGAATGCTTTTGTTATTGTGTCGAATGAGACGCCTGTTCGGGTCTGTTGCATAACCTGTAAAGTTCCATCAGAGTTTTTTATTTCAAGAGGGACCCTATGATCAGTCGCAATCTTCACGCCGCCATTTGAATATAGCTCAACCAGCGTTTTCATCCGCATCAGCCCATGCTCTGTCGAGATCAATGTATCGCCAGTCACGCATGGATTTGTGCTCTCAATCTGCCCCAAGTGCGGCGATGGATTCGAGTCAGTGTTGTTGATACGATCGATCACGACGTACCCTGGATCTCCGGTCGACCATGCATTGTTTATCATCCTGTCAAAAACTTCTCGTGCATTCAGCTTGCCTGCCACTGACTTGTCTTTTGGATTAATAAGTTCATAGTCTTCGTTGTTCTTCACAGCGTTCATAAATTTCTCATCTATTGCCACAGATATATTGAAGTTTTCTAAGAACATATTATCTTTTTTGCATGTAATAAACTCCAATATATCCGGATGGTCGTAGCGGAGAATTCCCATGTTAGCGCCGCGTCTTGTACCTCCTTGTTTAACAACATCTGTCGAGTGGTCAAACATAGTCATAAAAGTGACCGGTCCGGATGCGATACCTTTTGTTGACTTCACGATAGCCCCCCTTGGCCTTAGTCTGCTGAAGCTAAATCCCGTGCCCCCGCCTCCTTGTTGAATAAGCGCCATTGCTTTTAATGCGTCATAAATCCCTTCAATAGAGTCTTCAACACCAAGCACATAGCAGTTATGTACGGCAACATTGTTAGCAACATAGGTGTGCTCACCCTCAACCTCAATATTGTAAACAACAGTAGGTTCAGCGACAATTGTAATTTCACGAATCGGAAGGAAGAATTGGCCATGGATAACCTTCGCCAGCACACCCTTTGCGTTTATTTGCATAACCTGATCAAACTGAGCAGTAACGAAAATTTCTTGCGCCAAGTCACCAAGCTGATTATGGGTAGCACTAAACACATAGGGGTTTGTCGTTCCTAACCGAGGTGTTTTCTCTTTTCTGAACGCTCCTATAATACCCATGCGAGCAAAGATCGCCCAAACAGAATAGATTGTATTCTGGTTGTACATTGAGATTCTGAAATTTTTAGCAATGCCGTTGTTAAATGGAAAGCCATCGCCACGGATGGCACCAACAATGAAACCCTTTTGTTTCGAAACTGGTAGTTGCAAGACCCAAAAAGGAACATATTTAGTAGAGAATCCATTCCCCATAATGCCTGAAAAGACCCTTGCGAGGAATTTTGAATGGAAACGTAAATTACACCATCGACCTCTCCGTGCATATTCGACGCGAGCAGTAATACCAAATTTCTCTGTCATAATGCGAAGCGTGTCCTCGACATAGAGCTTCTCAGAAGAATTGAATGTAAATCGCACCATATCAGAATCACAATCTCCTTCACTGATGTAATAACCAAAAAGCCTTAGAAGTTCAGAATCGAGGGGTACTTTATTTAAAATAGGTTTAACTTGTTTACTGAGCGATCCACTTCGACGTGGATCACGATTTTTCTGATAAATCTTACCATCGCGTACGTAGGTGGGGATATCCTGTACGTAATCAGTAACAAAAAGGTAATCAACATCAATAGTCTCTTTTGGATACGAAATTCCGACAAAATCTCCGACCTTAAGGTCTTTCACGAATGTCCACTCAGTCGCGTTCGTTTCTTCGTTAAAAGCAAGCACGGGGTGTTCGTCGGTTACGCTAAGCGTTGTTTTCGGCAGTTTCCAAACATTAACCTTTCGATAGCTGTCAGTAAGCCGCGACATACATGCTGTCACCCGCTTATAGAAACCGGAGGCTGTTAATACAAAATCACCTATAGCTATTTCACTGATGGGTCTTAATCCCTCACGCGTCATAATAGGCTGTTCCGATGTGAAGCATGCGCTCAGCTGCTGCAAAGATCGTGACGCATTCATCAAAGTAGGGGAATTCGGTAAAAATTCAAAGCTCGCAAGCATATTATAAAACTCTTTTGTTGTCTCCTCAACAACTTTCTTGCAGGCCTTCTTTTCTCCAGCAAGCTTGTACAGGTTTGTAATGAACTTCTTGAAATTAGCATCCCGGTCATTATGGTTCTCGAGTCCTTTATGCAAAAGGTGCATTTTAAGCGACTTGCCCTTTACGCCTTCAAATTTCTCAACAATATAGTTTATGCCATCAAACAATTCAACTTCTGTCACATGATCAGAATACATCAGGTCTGCAAGTGCAATATTTTCAGCAACATTCCCAAGCCAGAATTCAACAGAAGGATCATCCCTCAAGTACTTATCTCTTATAACCTTAAATTGATTCTCAGAAATATCAATCTGCTTGGTTGGTTGTTGTGCTACTCTAATTGCTATCACCCCTATTTGTTTTTCTAACGATCATCTTCGCATAAGAATCTTGACCTCTTTCTCAAATGATTCAGGATCTTCAAACTCTTTGTAGACCGATGCAAATCGAATATATGCAACTTTGTCAAGCTTCTTCAATTCCCGCATCACAAGCTCACCTACGATGTTGCTTTCCACTTCCGCAGTGTTCTTGTTGTTCAATATTGCTTCAATCCTGTTGATTGCTTCTTCAATCTTATCGGTTGGCACCGGCCGCTTCTCGCACGCCCGCATGATGCCCGACTTCAATTTCTCGCGATTGTACTGCTCCCTCGCGCCGTCTTTTTTGATGATCCGTAACCCTATTTCACAGCGTTCGTAGGTTGTAAACCTCTTTTCACATTTCAAGCACTCTCTTCTGCGCCTCGTGATGCCATCCTCAGTCTCCCGTTTGTCAGTCACTTTCGTTTCTTCCGCCGCACAAAATGGACACTGCGTTGTTATCACCCGCTGTTGCAACGCCACAATAAATACAACCTATTGTGGCATTTTAAAGACACCTATACAACCTTTTGTATTTGAATGTGCAACCGATATATAAACATTTAGCGAGCAAAATACACACGTTGCAAAAACCGAATTGCAATCTAGAGGATTCGAAATGTAGCTAATGAAGCTTATGCACATTCGCGACCATTTCTTGTCGTTCGCCATAACCGCTCAAGGGTTTTCTGTTTTAGCAAGCTCACGCACCGGTGCCTCATCCCAAAGAGATCGGCAATTTGCCCTTCAGTAAGAGTTGTAGTGCCGTAACGCTCCCGCACTTTTTCTACAAGCATGGTTTCAAGCGGCCTTGGCTTAATATAGCCCTGAAGATGTGAATTATAAAGCATCAAGAACATTCTTGACTCAAGCGGCAGTCGTTCAATGCACTTCTGTAGCTTTTTTTCGAGCGTTTGCTTGCTTTCTTCGTCTTCTATAACATCTCGCTCCACCCGTATAACCAAGTTCTCAAGGGGTTGAGGACTATTACTGTTATTATTATGTGATGTACGTAATGGGAGATCGCACGCAAGCGTCATCTGTGGTGGTTTTTGACTCTTGCGCTGTCGAAAGAGGCTTGCTTTTTGTGTAAAATAATTTATCATGTCATTTCTCAGTATCCTAGCAAAATATGTAGAAAACTTGCATTGTTTGTCTGTAGTGTAGCCTCGTTTTGCTTTCAACAGCGAGACAATGCCCTCTTCAATGATATCAGCAGCATCCATGTTTTTTGCATATGCTTGCGTCAGTATGCCATATCTCTTTAGGAGAAAGAACAAAAGCTTGATATGGTCATAGACAAATGCTTCATGGTCGTCCTTGGGGCTATAGTCAAGGATTCGTTGCGTGTACTCACAGGCGTCGCGTATGAAGGCGCTGTAACTTTGCATCATCTAATTTTACCCCTCCTAAGAAGTTTACGAAACATCTTTTTATTATAATCTTTCCGCTAGGTTTATAAAGTACCTCTCCGAGTGTATCTCATAACCCGTTAACACTACCTAGGCGTAGGAGGGGAAGGAATGGACAAAAAAACAATTCTCAATGCATTGCAGAGAACTCGCGAAAACGCCGCAAAGCGCAAATTCGTGCAGAGTTTCGACCTGATCTTCAACCTCCGCCAATTAGACCTCAAAAAGGAAACAGACAAGGTTAATGCGTTCATTGCAGTCCCATATGCCCTCGGCAAGAAAATCACGACAACAGCGTTGGTTGGTCCTGAACTTTCGATAAAGGCAAAAGAAGCCTGTTCTCACGTCGTCTTGTCCGAGGAATTCAAGACCATTGACAAAAAGAAAGTCAAGAAGCTTGCAAGAGAAACTGATTTTTTCATTGCCCAGGCAACAGTCATGCCTCAGGTCGCAGCTGCATTCGGCAAGGTACTCGGCCCTCGCGGCAAGATGCCAAATTTAAAGGCCGGCTGCGTCGTCCCTCCAACTGCAGACCTCAAGCCTTTGATTGAAAAGCTTCAGAAAACAGTTCATGTTGAAACAAAAAATGAGCCAACGCTCAAGCTCCGCATCGGCGCTGAATCGCTGAAAGACGAGGAGGTTGCGGAAAATATTTTTGCCGTTTATAATACTGTGCTCCACGCGCTGCCCCAAGAAAAGCAGAATATCAAGAACGTCATGCTCAAACTCACAATGGGCAAGCCTGTCGTCATCGCTGAAGAGGAGAAGAAATGACCCACGAGCCACACGTCTCTGAATACAAGAGAAAAGAAGTTGAAGACGTCAAGAAGCTCCTTCATGAGTACCCTGTCATTGTCGTGCTCAACCTCGAAGGCCTGCCAGCGATGAACTATCAGCAGATCAAGCACAAGATCAAGGACCGCGCGTGCATCAAGTTCACCAAGAAATCATTCATGCTCAAGGCGCTCGATCAGGTCAAGAAGCCGAACCTCGACGCAATCAGGGAGAACCTCGTCGGCGTTCCCGCGCTCATGTTCACCAGGGAAGATCCGTTCACAATCTACAGGGCGCTTGAAAAAAGCAAGGTTCCAGCTCCGGCAAGAGCAGGCCAAAAAGCCCCCCATGACATTTCAATACCTGCAGGCCCGACATCATTCCCTGCAGGCCCAATGATTGGCGAGTTCGGCCAGCTCGGCATCAAAACCGAAGTCAAGGAGGGAAAGATCAGCATCAAGGAAGACAAGATCCTTCTCAGGGAAGGCGAGGAAATCAAGCAAAAAGTTGCTGACCTTCTTGTCAAGCTCGGCATTGAACCAATGCGCATTGGCATCAACGTGACGCTTGCGTATCAGGAAGGAATGATCTACCGCAAGGACATTCTCGCAGTCAGCGAAGAAGAATACCTCAACAGCATCAGAAGCGCTGCCGCGCACGCATTCGGCGTGGCAATGGCTATCAGTTACACGACAAAGGATACTATCCAAGCGCAATTGTTGAAGGCGTACTATGAAGCAAAATCATTGTCTGAAAAAGCGAATCTTCCAGCAAGCGAGAGCGTCGAAAACCAAATAGCGCAAGCCGAGGCAGTTGCCGAGTCTCTTGCTCAATCAGTTCCTGAAGAGGTTCTAAAGCCTGAATCTGAACCTCAAGCAAAGGAGCCAGAACAACCACAAGAAGCTCCTAAGGTTGAAATGCCAAAGCCAGAACCTGTAAAAGAAGTCCTAGAAGCAGATGTAGCAGTAGAGAGCAAAGTAAGGATAAAAACTGAGGATATGAAAATGGCAGAAAAGGTTTTAAATGAGCTTTACGACAAGGCAGTCAAGGTCGGAAAGAAGTCTGAAGAAAGAAAAGTCTTTCAGCAGCAAGAGACCGACATTAACAAGATCATCAACTCGCTCAAAGACAAGAAAAGCAGGGGTGAAATTTAATCAGGAGGTATGAACATGGAATACATCTATGCTGCACTGACAATCCACCGCGCAGGCGGCAAAATTGACGAGGCAACAGTCAAGAAAGTCCTCGACGCAGCAGGCACAAAACCCGATGACGCTCGAGTCAAGGCGTTGGTCTCTGCATTAAAGGACGTTGACATTGAAAAGGCGATCAAGGAAACGGCAATGCCAGTCGCGCAACCTGTTGTGCAAACAGCAGCGCCAGCAACAGACAAAAGCGCTGAAAAGAAGAAGGAAGAAGAAAAGAAATCTGAAGATGCTGCAGCCGCGGGACTTGGTGCGTTGTTCGGCTAAGCTTTTTCTTTTTTATGCAAGTATTACTTGACAAATGCAACATGTTCAATATGCTCGAAGGCAATATCACCGGTAACAAAGATAAGATTATTCTCCCTCGCCAAGGTATAGCCAATGCAATCGACAAATGAGAAACCCATGTTTTTGTTCGCAAAGCGAAATTTTATCGCCTTGATGATAATATCCAGATCGACAAGAAAAGCATTCTTTTCCAGCAAGATCCTCCATACCTCGGCGACAGTCTCATTAAAATCACGAAGTAACGCATAATAAAGTTCGCCAATATTCATGATCGAAGTGGAGATAGCTTCCTCAAAGAATTGCTGGTAGTTCTCGTTCTTTCTAAGAATCTCGATGATGGCGTAGGTATCAAAAAAGTAGCTCATAGCATCACCGCAAGAATTTACTGTTGAGCGGCCGAGAGTACTGCGTGGTCTGAGCGTACGGTGACCCGCAGGTGAACGGCCGCTGTAGGAACATTCAAAATATCCTTTTTCTGAATAATTCCAAGGGCGAGCCAGTAGAGCCTCGCCCAAGGAGAAATGTACTATGAAACAAGAATTATTGAGCGAGAGCTTTGTCAGAAATCGCTAGTCATGCAACACAACATTAGCACCATAACTCTTTTAAATTAGCTCATCTGCTCATATTTGTTCTAATGAATCAGCTGTCAGATCTACAGGAGCAAGCATCAAACATCAGAAAGGATATTTCTAGCTTGAAGACCAAGCTTCATGATGTCTACGACAAGAAGGAAGAATGGTACACAAAAAAAGGCGAGATCAGAAGCGCTGTCGCTGAACTCATCTATGAAATCAGAAAGATCAAAGGGCAGCTTGATAGCTCAAAAACAACTAAAGAGAGCATCCGCAAGCAGCGCGATGAGTACAATAAAAAATGCAGAGAACTCATCAATGCGCACAAGAAATATCTAAAAGAAAAGCTCGAAGTTCTCAAGAAAAGCAACATTCGCAGCATCGAAGGCTTAAAACAGCACATTGAAAAGATAGAAGCGCGCATAGAAACTGAAGCGCTCCCGTTCAACACGGAAAAAAGTTTAATGGGCAAGATCAACGAGTTAAAAAGGAAACTCAGCGACGCAACAAAAATCCAGGAGCTGAATCAAAAGCTTCATGATGTCTCCTCGCATATTGATGATCTGAAGAAGAAAGGCGATGAAGAACACCAGAAGCTGCTTGAATTTATCACAGCAGAAAAAGATAATTACACAAAATTCATTGAGCTTTCAAGGAAAATCAACGAGCTCAAGAAACTGCAGAATGAAGCCTTCGGCAACTTCAAAACGCTGAAAGCAGAGTTCATGGCAACAAACGCTTCATTGCAGGAAAAACTGGCAGAAAGCGCGAAGATATTCAGCACTGTCAAAGCCGAGCAGGAAAAAAGAATCTCAGCAAGACATGAACAGCAGGTTCGAACGCTTGAAGAGAAAAGCAGGCTTGTTGAGGAAAAGCTCAGGAATAAGCAAAAATTAACCACCGAGGACTTGATAGCATTTCAAGGCAGCCAGCGATAACATTAAATCTCTATCTGTTTCCTGTCAACAATGCCCTTCCCCTTATTTCACGGATATGTCTATAAAAAACGCGCGCCGAAGAACATTGCGTATAGCATGCTTCCCGACTTCCTAGGATTGGTAAACGCATCGCTGTGGGACAAGATGCACAACCGCCCAAAGGTGCAGCAGTTCGTCGAGCAGAATGGTTCAAATCCCGCATTAGAGGGCGTTCTCGACCACCTCGACGTCGACGCGATCATGAACTACCATGTTCACACAAGCAAAGGGCTACTCTTTGCAATTCGCAAGAGCATTGCAACTGAGCTGCAGCGTAACTTCAAGGTAACAGGAAAGTTTCTTGCCGACCTCTCAGAAGTGACCATCGAGTTTTCCATCGATCAAATTCTCGCAGAAAAATATCACTTCTACGACGAATTTGAGCATGCGCTGAGACAACTTGACCCGCAAGAAACTGCAGGCTATCTGCAGGGATACCTGCGGCGAAACAGGCGCCGCGTCGCCCGCTACATTCTCGAACTGAAAGCCATTCAGCCAAAAGAGCTCCTTACCCTCGACGGTGTCATGAGTTTTGCCAAGCGGCGCTACGGGCTTAATCTGTCGAGCATTATAGAGATTGGAAAAAATGTTCGGAGCACAAATCTGCGAGGCGTCCTTCGGAACGTTCGCTTGATCCACAAGCTTTTCCACGACCCTGTGTACTTCGCAAAATTAAGGGACATCCAGGAACGTCACAGGGTGCTCATCGAGAACAAATTCAAGGATCTCCTGAAGGCATTCGTTCATGAAACTCAATAACAATCTTGAAATCATTGACCTCGCCTTAAAGTACAAGAATTATCTCATTATTTGCGATGTCCAGCTTGGTTATGAGGACGCGCTTGCGGCAACAGGAATCCTTGTGCCTTCAGTAAACCTCAACAGCATCATCGAGCGTCTTGACAGGATCTTTGCAAAAGTCAAGAACGTTGACACCGTTATCGTCAACGGCGACATCAAGCATGAATTCGGACGCATAACTGCGCAAGAATGGCACGAGGCAACAAAATTTCTCGAATATCTTGCTTCCAAAGTGCCTCACATCATTCTCATCAGGGGCAATCATGACGTCGCGCTCGGACCGCTCGCAAAGCGACAGGGGATCAAGGTTCGCGAGTATTATCAAATAGACGACATCACCATCCTCCACGGCCACAAGATACTTCCAAACCTTTCAAAGGTCATCATCATCGGTCACGAGCACCCGGCAATTTCCTTTCCTGAAAAGCCATACGAAAAATTCAAGTGCTTCCTCAAGGGAACATGGCACAACAAAACATTAATTGTAATGCCATCGTTCACGTTTTTGACAGAAGGTTCAGATATGACGAAGGAGCAGGTATTGAGTCCTTTTCTTATGAACGTGGACTTGGGGAAGTTTGAAGTGTACATTGTTGAGGATAAAGTATACCGTTTTGGTGAGTTATGGAAGCTAACGAGCATGTAGGTTATAGCAAAGTGACAATAAACATATCGCGTTAACCGAAGTCGGCGAAGCCAATTTGGGAAAGCGAAGTGCAACGAAGCGAACCCGCTGTTAAGTGAGCCGAGCCTTAAGGCGAGAGTGCAATGTGGTGCGGAGGGCGAAGCCCGACGAAGAAGTCGCTGGCGAACGTCCGTTTAAGGCGGGACGTCATTTCTTAAGCGTGGTAAACAACTGTAGACCGAGGAAGTTAATGGGTGATAGCTTTTTATCCTTGCTCTTTATGCTCTT
>CAYJXL010000012.1:0-21365 GCA_964374125.1 Candidatus Woesearchaeota archaeon
AGATCCCCTGGAAGAGATGTATCGGCTGCTTACTTCAAACGCCTAACCAATTACCAAAAAAGCAAATGTTTATATATAACTTCAATAGGTATTATATAAAGATTATTATAATCCAGTAGTCATGTTTAAACATCATAAACTTGAGCTATACGTCGTATAAGGGGGGCCACACCAATGGTTACCTATATCAAGAAGTGTCCGGAATGCGAAAGCATCAATCTGAACATCAACCACGAGCGCGGCGAAGTCACGTGCCGAGATTGTGGTCTTGTTATCGAAGAGCGCATGATTGATTTTGGCCAAGAATGGCGCGAGTTTGATTCTGATCGTGAAAAACGAAGGCGCACAGGAGCTCCCCTTTCTTATACGAGATTTGACCGGGGGCTAGGCACTGATATCGGCCAAAAAGGCGACATTTTCCAGCTCAAAGGCAAGGGCATGAACAAGTTCTTCCGCTTGAGAAAGTGGCAATACCGAATCAGTACCGCGATCGAACGCAATCTTAAACTGGCGCTCGCTGAACTCAAGAGGGTTGCCTCTTATTTGAAATTGCCAAAGAACGTTGAGGAGGAAGCGGCGAGAATTTACACGATGGCAGTCCAGCGCGGCCTTGTCAGGGGACGGTCGATGGAGTCTGTAGTTGCTGGAGCGTTGTATGCTGCCTGCAGGAGACATGAAGTTCCACGAACATTGGACGAGCTTTCTGAAGCATCTGGCATTGACAAAAAAGAAGTCGGACGGACATACAGGTTTGTGACGAGGGAGTTGGGCATCAGGATATTGCCAAGCAATCCTGTTGATTACATCCCACGATTTGCTTCTGCATTGAAACTGACGCCGGAGACGCAATCTAAAGCAGTCGAGATTTTGGAGCTGGCAGAAGACTCCGAGCTGACATCGGGACGCGGGCCAACAGGCATTGCGGCAGCTTCCCTTTACGTAGCCGCATTGATGAACAACGAGAAGCGAACGCAGCGGGAAGTCGCGGACATTGCGGGAGTTACTGAAGTCACAATTCGAAACCGTTACAAGGAGTTATTCACGAAACTGAAGCTCCAGGAAAAGCTCAAGAAAAAGATCAAGAAGTAAGTGATATTGATGATAAAAGACGCTCTTCGGAAAAGCTTGGTTGACGTCAAAGACAATGTTGTTCTTTTTTTGCCCGAGCTTGTGTACTTTGTTCTGATTATGCTCGGCGTGCTTGCAGTTATTTTTGCGACAGGAATAACGCCCGTGCTTGAGAGCCTTGTTGGCCAGCCCCAAGAAAAGGTTCAGGAAGCGCTCCAGCAGTTTTTAACTGAGAACTTCGCACAGGTACTGGCGACGTTCTTGGTATTCCTTGCCTCGGCATTCATTGTCGGCAGCTCGCTGATGGCAATGAAACTCGGAGCGGCTGCAGCCGTGGTGCAGAAAGGATCAACAGACCTGAGAACGCTGCTTGCGGCGCGCAGGTCTACTGGATGGATAATTCTTGCGCGCTTTTTGCAGTTTCTCTGCTACCTTCCTTCACTTGTCATCGGCATCATCGTCTTTGTGCTTCTCTATAATGTCTACCAACAAGCTGCGTTTTGGGCTGCGATTTCGCTGGCGATCATTGGGTTTTTCCTGACGTCCATGGCGCTTCTCTTTGTGTATCCTTTCATGTACTTGAAGCAGCTGCGGCCACTGGATGCGCTTCGAGCATCGCTTTCATTTTTTCAGAAGCATAAAAAATTCACCATGAGTGTTCTCTTGACCATGATCAGCGTTGCGCTGGTGTTCAACGTTGCAATGGCGATCCTTGACATGGTCACGGCAAAAAAAGCTTCACTCCTCTTTTCCCTGCTGTCATACTTTGTGCTGACAGTGTACCTGCCGCTGTTCACGTTTCATGTCTTTTCGGCAAAGATCAAGCGACGATGAAGTACACGCCAATGAGCATGATCAGGCAGGCAAGCACTTTCTCGATGATCTTCTTCTCGTGAAACATTTCCCCGCCGATGACAATCACGAAGAGCGAGCTTATCCTGCGGAGCGGGACGATGAGCGAGACGTATGAGCTCTTCAATGCAACTGCGCTGAAGTAAAGCCAATCTGAAAGAAGCGTTAAGATAACGATGATGCAAACAAGCATGCCATCTTTCTTGAAAACATGCTTGACGTCAGCCCATCCCTTGTAGACAATGCACTGGTGGATGAACAGCATGATTGACGAGAAGAAAAACATGAAAAACATCATGGTTGTGATATTTGTTTCTTTCAGGATCCACTTGTCAAAAACACCGCTGATGCCTGTGATGAGCGCTGCCAGCAGCAGGTAGTTGATGTATTTTCCTCTGAAGATCTTGAAAGGATTGTTCATCAACGATGGGTGCAGCATGCTCTCGAGGAGATAGCCACCAAAAAGTATGAGGAAGATACCGAAGACCTGCATGCCTGTCGGAAGCTCTCCCAGGAGGATTGCTGCGAAAAGGAGCAGGAAGAGCGGGCTGATGTTCTTCAACGGCTCGACGAGTGAAACCTCCATGTGCTTGTATGCGCGGGTGATCATGAGCCATGAATAGCTCAAGAGAATGCTCTTGACTGCGAGCAGGATCCAGACATTTGCGGACAAGGTGAAATCAACTTTTCCTATGAACGGCAAAAGAAAGATCCACGCGAAGACGCCGAACGTTGTCAGGTATTCTGAGGCGTGCTCTTTTTTGAGCACTTTTTTCTGGATGATGCGCTGGATGGTCAAGAAGACTGCGGAGGCAATCGTCAGGGCAACCCATGAGCCGTAGTGGTGGAGGGGCATTTTAGATCGTGCACTCAAAAAAATCTTTGGCCAAGATCGTATTCTTGAAAACACTTTTTGCTTCCCGCTCGAAACATTCCATGCTGTCGTACCGCTGGCTGAAATGCGTGAGGATCAGCTGTTTTGCCTTTGCTTTCTTGGCGATGGATGCTGCCTGCCTGCTCGTGAGATGCATGTATGCGCGCGCCTTGTCTTTCTTGTCTTCGCAGTACGTGCTCTCGCACACGAGGACGTCGGCGTCTTTTCCGAGCCAGTAACATGCTGGACAGAGAGTGGTATCGAGGACAAACGAGACATGCTTTCCTTTCTTGAGATACGTTGCGTTTTTTGCCCTGATCTTCTTTCCTGCAAACGTGATGTCCTTTCCCCGCTGCAGATTGCGGATGATCGGGCCTTCCTGCAGGCCGAATTTCTTGACGTAGTCCATGTTCACTTTTCTTGCGTCTTTCTCGCGAAAGCGATAACCGATGCAGGGTATACTGTGCTTCAAGTACGCTGCTTCGAGAGCGAAATCATCATTTTCATAGAAGACACTGTCTTTCTTGATCTCGGTGAAACTGATGGGAATCTTGTTTCTTAGGGTGAACGCGTCAAGCATCTTCTCAAAGTATTTCTTGGTGCCTTTTGGGCCGTGCACATACAGGGTTCCGGCAAAGTTATGGCGGGCGAGATTGTCAATGATTCCTGGCAGGCCAAAGAAGTGGTCGCCGTGCCAATGCGTCAGGAGAATCCTCGTGAGACGCGGCGGCTGAAATCCGCATATGCGAAGCTGGCGCTGCGTTCCTTCACCGCAGTCTATCAAGATGTTCTCGTTCCTGTATCTTAAGAGGATTGCGCTGTGATTTCGTTCCTTTGTTGGAATCATGCTCGTGGTGCCGAGGAAGACGATTTTCATCAGAATGCCAGCGCTGGCTCTTTTAAATAGTTTACCTTACGAAATCCTAGAATCAGTTGAGCATCTCGATTTCGATGTGCACGTCCTCAGGTATCGGGACACGCATCACCAAGCGCAGGGCGCGCTCGTCAATGCCCAAGTCGATAAGACGCTTGTGTATCCGCATTTCAAAACGGTCAAAGCTTGCCTTTCCATTACCGCACGGACTCTTGCGAACGGTGTGCTTGAGCCGCTTCGTTGGCAGCGGGATAGGCCCATGTATTTCGGTCTTCGTCTTTTCAGCAATATCCTTGACATTCGTGCAGATCTGGTTCAGCTTGTCGATGTCAATGCTTGCGACATTTATGCGTGCTCTTGGCATGGCTTTATTGTTTTTGCAGGGGATTTATAAGATTATTGGTGACTGCGTCCATTCACTTTGGAGTTACCACACAAACTATATAAAAGAGGCTTGCTTTTTGTTTTTATGCCGATCCAGTTCATTGACCTGAAGATACTGAATGACCATGAAGCTCCTGTTGCGCAGAAATTGGCTGTAGAGTACTCAAAGAAGCTGGGCAGGTTGTTTCCCGATAACATGCTGATCGTCAAGTTCAAGAAATACAACCAAACAGGCAAGCGCGTGAAGTATTCCATACACTGCAGGGTTGATGCGCCAAGCTTGATTGCAAGCGCAAAGGCGAGCGACTGGGAGCTGGCGTTAACGATGCACAAGGTATTAAACAAGATTCACAATGAGCTGGAGCACAAGTACAAACTTGAGAGCCAGCATAAGCCTTTCGGGAAAGAATCTCGGATGAAGCGACACAAGGCGGAGTGATGAAACAGGTTATTCTCGTTCGTTCTGACTTAGACATGAGCGAAGGAAAGATTGCCGCACAAGTCAGCCATGCAAGCGTGCAATGCGTTCTTAAGTCGCCAAAGAAAACCATTGAAGCTTGGGTTGCTGAGGGCATGAAAAAAGTCATTCTCGTCGTGCATGATGCAGAAGAATTGATGCTTTATTTTAAGAAAGCGAAGGAAACCAAGCTTGTTGCTGTCGTGATCACTGATGCGGGAAGGACGGAGATTGCGCCTGGAACGAGGACGTGCGTCGGAATAGGGCCGGATGAGGATAAGAAGGTCGACAAAGTGACTGGAAAACTCAACGTGCTTTAATCTTTCTGCATGTAGAACTTTCTCTTTTGTTCACTGAAGCGTTCGCTAGCGTAACGAAGCGCTGTTCTTGGCATGGTTTTGTAATGTTTTCTGAGAAACTGCTCTTCAACTCTCTGGTCGCGCTTGCCAACTTCGCGAAGCATCCATCCGACGGCTTTCTGAATTAAATCGTGCTTGTCATGCACGAGTATTTTCGCTATCTTCAATGTTTCATTAAAATTATTTTTCTTGATGAATGAGAATGTGGCAACAATGGAAATCCTTCGCTCCCACAGGTTATCGGACGCTGCAAGATCGTAAAGAACATCTTTTTTCTTGTCCTGGAGATATTCGCCAACGATGCAATGTGCGGACAGGTCGACAAGGTCCCAGTTATTCACTTTCTTTGCGTTCTTGAGATAGAAGTTGCAGATATCTGCTTGTTCTTCAACCGTTGCTTTCTTGAACTTCTCAGCGAGTATCAATAACGCGACCAAGCGACATTCATGGATAGGACTTTGCAGAAGCGCTTGCACGTCTTCGAAACTAGTATGCATGTACCCTCTGGCAATACGTCTGACGTCAGGAACGTAGACACCTAAGAACACGTCTCCTTCCCCATACTCTTGGAGCCTATCCATTTAATTCCACATACTATTGGAAAACCGTATTTAAAGGAGATATACGAACGGTTATTGCTCCGCGTCAAATTCCACCCTTTGTTCCTAAGGTACTCTTCTATTGTGTTGGCAATCTTCAAAAATATTGGAACAGAGTTTGGATTTCTCTGAGATTTATAGAACTCTTCATCATATTCACCGCTGTACCTTAGAGCGGTCGGTTTATATAAAGGATCTCTCCGATTTTCTAGCTGGTTAAGAAAAATAAAATCAGACTCACCATCGTTGAACTTTTTAAACTCAATCAGTTCGATCTTATAACTCACTTTGTTGATTAACTTTCTTACGTCTTGATTGAATGACGGTGCAATCATCAAGATTCTTAATTCCAATTTTTGTGTCCAGTCAAATTCAAAATCTTCTGGCTTATTCTTTTTTTCTAACCATAAAGTTCTAATCGAATCAGGATTTGCCTCAACCCAGAATGCGTACCGCATTACTTGTAATATCACTTCTTCGGTAACATCTTCGTCTTTTAACTCAATGATTACAACATTGTTATCGCTGTCCAATCCGAGAAGGTCGATTCTCTCAGAGCCACTGGAACTTTGGACCTGTCTGCTTAACAAGTAAATATCTGGCAACATCCCCTTATTTTCCCATAGTAGCCTCTCGATAGCTTCTTCTGGGTGGATCTCAATTTCATTCATGTTCAATAGAGTATCCTTGTCTTTTATTTTGATAAGATTACTGACCATCTTACCCCCAGTTTGATATTTGATAGTGCCAAAGCTATTTAAGTCTTTTTACTATGTGCGGGTTGTTATGAACTACGCAGTATTGGCATTTATCTGGATAGTAGTACTTACAAATCTAGAAAGCTTTCTCCACGAAGTTGGGCATTATTTAAAATGTAGAAAGTATGGTATCAAGGCAAGGATTCGCTTTGATATCAAAAACCTCCACAAGACCAAAACATGGAGAACAGACATAGACGATGACGAAGAATTAAAGTTCAAACGTCTAAGCCGAAATGGAATAAAAGAGATCACTATGATCGGTATAAAAGTCAATACCTTGTTCTTTTTTTTGTTTTTAGCATTGACCTTGTTTTCTATCACTAGAGATCAAAGGTTTGTGTTACTATTGTTCTTCCCTTTGACTATTATGTCTACAGTCAAGATTGTGTGTAACCTTTTCCTAAGAGACGGCGATTATCACACTTATAAAAGGTACACGGAATTCAAGAATAAATGACCATAATAGTTTAAATAGATGACGCGTATTCTTTGTATATGCCACGCTGTCCGCACTGTCATTATATTCTTGCACTATTGGAAGAACGACATAAATACAAGTGCAGCAAATGCAGCAAGCTCTTTCCTCAAAAAGCTATTGAGCTTCAGGAGTTCAGAAAATGGAACGAGTGGCAACGCAAGCTTGACCGAAAAACATTGCTGGAGCAAGCGAGAGAAAGAAAAATAACCTTACAAGAACGAAAAGCTTTGTATGCGTTCAGGTTCCTCTTTAAGGAAAGAAAGCAGAGGAAATTAATGACTGCAAAAGAACAACGGCAGAGGCGTCGAGAAATGAAACAGCAATGGCGACTGAACAACCCTGAGAAGGTACGCCTCATGAACCAGAAATGGGTTGAGAAAAACAAAGACAGACGATATAGCTACCTCAAACAATGGAGGAAGTCAAAGGATTACGAAGCACGGTTGAAACAACGGCTCGCGTATTGGCGTGCACAACAAAAGTCGCTCGCACTGCTCAACCTGAAGAATGATGGGCATTGGGCGTATACTGATGAAACCTTTCGTTCACCGCCCACTTTGCTGCCTTGCCATCTACTGTTAACACCAGAATGTTTATAAAACAACCGAGTCGTAGCTTCTCGCATGGGCCTGTAGCTTAGCCTGGCTAGAGCGCCACTCTGATAGCGCGTTCAGGGAGGTGGAGGTCAGAGGTTCGAATCCTCTCAGGCCCACTCGCAATGACGAAAACAAAAGTATCAGCAATGTCACGGATCAAGCGGAAAGTGAGGGACAACCTAGCAGGCATTATCGTCGGCGTTATCATCCTTGTCTTCATTCTTGCGATGATCGGAATTATCTCTTCGAAGCTTGCGCCTCCAGAGCCTGTCGTGACGCGAGAAGAAAAACCAGCGCGGTCAGCAGTGTTATATGAGATCACGAGGGATGACATCTTTACCATCAAGAACTTCACTTCTGACCAAGTTTCTGTCCTTGGCGTTAGGGTTGGCGATTCACAAACATCTGCGCTGGACACATTGGGATCTCCGGACAATCGGCGAGATTATCCAAGCGATGCCATTACTAACCTTGAGTATTCAACGAAGATTGGATTAAACCAGACTGGACTCATCATTCATGTTAAAAACAGCAGGATTGCGCGGATTTCCATGCTGCCGCCGTTCAACAAGCATCTCCAAGGAAAGACAAGAATTATCCACAACAAGACAGTGATCTATAACATGTTTGGAGCTCCAGATGATTTGCAATTTGTTCAGGCATCACCAAAGAGTGCACTCCTGTATCGCTTGCTGTCTTATAAGAAATATGGCATGGAGATTACGATGCGGAAGAACGAGGAGACTGGGCTGAATCTTGTTCCGCTTTCTTAACGAACAATTGATCCTGGTGCTATCTCTTTTTCTGGCTGGAGAACAACGACTTTGCCTTCTTTTTCATCGACGGCTGCGAGTATCATTCCTTCGCTTTTGACGCCTCTCAGGACTGCGGGCTGAATGTTGGCGAGGACTATCACCTTTTGGTTTATGAGAGACTCCTTTGCGTAGTGCTTCTTCAGGCCTGCGACGAGTGTTCTTGTTTCAGTTCCAATATCGACTTTGAGGACATAGAGCTTGTCTGCATTCGGATGGTTTTCTATTGATGTTATTTGGCCGACGCGAAGCTCTAATTTTTGCCATTCTTCGAAGGGAACTTCTTTCATATCTTAGCGTGTTTCGCGTTACTTATTAATCTTTCCGAGAGAAAGGTTCATAAGTTCTATTTTTGTAGGTTTTCATATGCCGGGGTGTCCTGAACCTGGTAAGGGGCCGGTCTCGAAAACCGGTGCCGCGAGGCTTGCAGGTTCAAATCCTGCTCCCGGCGCTTGGGGTCAAAAGGTTTATATTGGAACGATTACTGCGGTGATGCGATGAAACCGCCGGTGGACCAGAGGGTTGGGGTGTTTGTTGACGTGCAGAACCTCTATTACTCTGCAAAAAATATCTATAAGTCAAAGGTCAATTTCCGCGAGGTTCTTCGACGAGCAGTCAACGGAAGAAAGCTCATCCGCGCGATCTGCTACGTCATCAAGGCAGAGGTTGAAACTGAGCAGACGTTTTTTGATGCACTGGAAGTGATCGGATTTGAGGTGAAATCAAAAGACCTTCAGGTGTTCTATGGTGGCATGAAGAAAGGCGACTGGGATGTTGGCATCTGCATGGATGCGATTGAGCTTGCACCGAAGCTTGACACGATAACTCTCATTTCTGGCGACGGCGACTATATTCCCTTGGTTTTGCACTTGCAGAAGGCTCTTGGTTGTCGAGTTGAGGTGATGGCATTCGGCAAGAGCAGCAGTTCAAAATTGATGGACACGTGCGATGAATTCGTCGATATGGATCAGGAGAGCAAAAGGTACCTTATCAAGAAGTAAAGCGCAAGAAAAGAGGTGATAGATCATTATTCGAAGCCTGCATCTGCAGCATAGCGGTGGATTTTACTTGTATCGCTTGCATACTTTAAAGACGCAAGAGTTATGCGGCAACGGATTTGCCAATCTTAACGCGTACCTTTCGAGCGTCTTTGACTTGTGCCCGCACGCGTACTTTCAGGGCGGTCCTCGCGGCAGCGCATTGAAGTTCAAGCTACCGTTTCAGCCTACGGAAGTCGTTGGACATGAGGTGTCAAATTTAGCGAAGTGGGGGCTTCTTGAGAACCGCGATCGTTTTGGACAGGCGCATCCGCGCGTGCAACACTTCATGCTGGAGAACGACATGAAAACAGTTGCGATGGAAGTTCCCATCTGGTTGGAGCACCATGAAATGAACGATTTTACATCTATCTTCAGTACATTTCAGCCATTGACAGGGCACATTGACATTCTCAGAGTTGATGATGAGAAGATCTGGATCTGGGACTACAAGCCGAATGCGCACAAGGAGCGATATGCGGCGACGCAGATCCTGTTTTACGCGATCATGCTCAGCAAACGAACGGGGATCCCGCTTGAGCTCTTTCGATGCGGCTACTTTGACAAGAGCTATGCGTATGTCTTCAAACCAGAGCACGAGCACCTCAAAAAGAACAGCACCTTGAACGGTTACCAACAAACGAAGGTTTAAATAAGTTTTTCTCCCTATTCGCGCATGGAACTGGAGTTTTTTCCTGTGGACGTGGAGCAGTACTTCCATGAGAAGAGAAGCTGCATTGCGCTCTTTGGAAGGACGCTTGATGGCAAGAAAGTGTGCGTTATTGACCAGCAGTACCAGCCTTACTTCTTTGCAATACTTCACGAGGACGCATCAGCGAGAGTTCTTGCGCAGGCTTTTGAGGAAATCAAGATCATGGATGCGGAAGAGGGAGAGGTTTACTGCGTCACGGATACAGAAGTCGTCAAGAAGAACTTTATTGGCAAAGAGGTTACGGCCATCAAGATTGTGCTGAATGATTCCCGAGGGTTGAAGAAAGTACGCGATCTTGTGAAGAACGTCAAGGGCGTGCAGGATGCGGTTGAGTATGACATCCAGTGGACGCGAAAATACCTCATTGACCGAAATATCACGCCGTTGCTTGCCTGCGTTGTTGAGGGAGACGAGATGGAAGGGAATTTTGACGTTGACATCATGGTTGCCGCCACGAAGATCCAGCAGAAAAGCGATGTGCTGATCAAAGACCCGAAGATACTTGCGTTTGACATCGAAGTATACAACGAGCGAAGATATCCTGATGATGGGCGCGATCCCATTGTCCTGCTTGCGTTCTACGGGAATGACGGCTTTGCAAAGGTGATCACATGGAAGCAGTTTTCCAACCCGAAGAAGCACGTTGAATTTGTCAATGATGAGGGCGAATTATTGCTGCGCTTTCGCGACGTCATTCACGAGTACAAGCCAGACTACCTGGTCGGTTATTTCAGCGACGGGTTTGACTTCCCGTACATCCGCGCAAGGGCCGACAAGTACCATATACGCTTGAATGTCGGGCTTGACAGGAGCGATGTCAAGTTTGTGCGGCGCTCGAACAGCTTCAGCGTCAAGATACGGGGGATTGCGCACATCGATGTCTACAAGTTCATCAACCGCATGATGGGCGATGTTCTTGAAATCGATAGCTTTGATCTGGACAGCGTTGCCAAGGCGCTTCTTGGCGAGGGAAAGACCGACGTCGACATTGACGGCCTTGCACAGGCGTGGAATCATGATGCAGAGAAGCTGCGCGATTATGCCGAGTACAACTTGAACGATGCAAAGATCACCTTGCGGCTCATGAATATCATGCTACCGAACCTCAACGAGATCGTGAAACTGGTTGGCCAGCCGATTTATGACATCTCACGAATGAGCTACGGGCAGCTTGTTGAATGGTACCTTATCAGGCAGATGCGCCAGTTCAACGAACTTGTTCCGAAACGACCGTCGCAGCCGGAGACGGTGGCGCGAAGAATGCAAAGCTATGAAGGGGCCTTCGTCTTTCAACCCGAGCCTGGATTGTATGACAATGTCGTTGTCTTTGACTTCCGCTCGCTGTATCCGAGCATCATTTCCGCGCACAACATCTGCCCCAGCACATTGACGAAGGATGTTCACCAGTCGCACGAAAGCCCGCAGATCGACGTCGATGGGCAGAAGAACGTGTATTATTTCAGCTACCGAAAAGACGGCTTCATTCCTTCCATTGTCAAGGACATTATTCAACGCAGGATACGCATCAAGGATATCATCAAAGGCTCTGAAGGCAGGCCTGATCCTGTCCTGCAGGCGCGACAGAACACGCTGAAGATTCTTGCCAACGCATTTTACGGTTATCTTGGATTTCCTGGAGCGCGGTGGTACAGCAAGGAGTGCGCAGCTTCGATTGCTGCTTATGGCCGAGAATACATCAAAAAAGTAATCGAGGAAGCAGAAAAGAAGAACTTCAAGGTTATTTACGCGGATACTGACAGCACATTCATATGGCTACAGGACAAAACCAGAAACGACGCTGTGAATTTTATGAAAGAAGTCAACAGCGGGCTTCCTAGCTTGATGGAGCTTGAGCTTCAGGGGTTTTATCCGAGAGGCATCTTCGTCATGAAGAAAGGCGAAAGCAAAGGCGCTAAGAAGAAATATGCGCTGATTGACGAGCAGGGCAAGATCAAGGTGACGGGATTTGAGACGATACGGGGGGACTGGAGTTCCATTGCAAGGGAGGTGCAGAACAAGGTCTTTGAGTTTGTCATGAAAGACAGCGATGTCCAGGGCGCTGTTGACTATGTGAAGGACGTCATCAAGAAGATCGAACAGAAAGAGATTCCGATGGAGAAGATGGCTATTCAGAAGCAGCTGCGAAAGGACATCAAAGACTATGATAGTGTTGGACCGCACGTTGCTGCTGCGCAACGCATGCGCGACTTAGGCATGTACATCGGTCCTGGTTCTGTTGTTCGGTATGTTATTGAGGAAGGCGAAGGCGTTCTTCGGGATCGAGCGAGATTACTAAACGAGGCAAAAGCGTATGACGTTGAATATTACATCCACAATCAGATTATTCCTGCTGTTGAAAAGATATTTGAAGTTCTCGGGTACAAGAAAGAGGTCTTTATTCACCATGAACAGAAGAGCTTGGGAGAGTTCTAGACCGACATTACTTGTAGGCAACATTCGCGCTTCCAGGCAGAGCGCACTTCTTGAGCCACTCTTTCTCAAGAGCGGCGGTGATCTGGTTGAGTTGTACCACTCGCTTCTTGACGAAGCTAAAATCACTTTTTTCAAGCGCTGTTTGTTCTGGTGGATGGACATAGTTGATTGGAACGCTCATCGGTCTGGCGCCATCCTGAATTGCCCATAGAACAGGAACGAAGTAACAATTCCAATAACCTTCATGTTGCCCTTTTTCATAGTTTAAGAAATGGTGTGAAAGTTCTCTTTTCCAGACTCGTGTTCCGCCCCACATGTCAAGCTCAAATGGCAAACCTGTTAATGTCTGGAAAAAAACGTTACCGAGCGTCTCGGCAGCTTGTTGTTCTCGCGGATATTCTTTACGATCGCCACGATGTGGAATGACAAGGTCTGCCACTCCATCAGCAATAGGTTGCGCCATCGAAGCAATATAAGGCATTAAAGGCTTCTCAATTTCAAGGCGCGACAATATTTTCTTACCGGGTCGCTCAAGCATTTTTCTTATGCCGTGCTTGGTTCGTTCCTCAAAGCTTGCACCAGGAAGAACGTGAACTGTAGCGCCATATCGCTCGCATCCGAGTAAATAAGCCTCAGAAGAGCCATCATCAACAACATCGATGCTGTAGCCTAGTCCGATCCCCTCAGCAATAGATTGAAGGGCGTAATGCTCACGCACCTTATCGCTGGGATTATCTCGAAAGCGTGTTACCGTAGAGATTGCTACAATGTCAGAGAGTTCGATTGTCATGTTCGATCTTCTTTCCTTTGTGATTAGTTCTTAAACCTTTCGTAGAGTAATTCACTTAAAAGGGGTAGCAAATCTGGCGGCTAGAGCAATGACGCGAATCTACGATAATCTTAAATAACATCTCTGTATGCACACGTTTATGCTCAAGACAGCAATCATCATAGCGGGGGGCAAGGGGTTGCGGTTGATGCCTTACACAACAGACATCCCGAAACCAATGGTGATGGTACTGAATAAGCCACTGTTGCACTGGATTCTCGACTGGCTAGTGGAAAACGGCATCAAAAAGGTCATCATCGGGGTTGATTACAAAAAAGAAATAGTTATAGACTATTTCAAGAACAACTACAGCAACAACCTTGAGATCGTCTTCAACGACCACCATGGCGCAAAAGGAACGGGCGATGCTTTCCGAATGGCCATTGAAAATCAGAACGTGCAGGACGAAGAGTTCATCGCAATGAACGGCGACGAACTCACTGATCTTTCAATCAAGAACTTTCATACATTCCACAGGCAGCATGCACCGATCGCCTCTCTTGTCGCATGCCCTCTTCCAAGCCCGTATGGCGTTATTGACATTGATCACGAGTCAACGGTAAAGTCATTCAAGGAAAAGCCGCTGATTGATTCTCATTTCGTCAACGCAGGCATCTACATCTTCACCCAAGAAATAAGAAAGTATCTTCCCAAGGAAGGAAATATCGAGCCAATAACATTCCCGAAGCTCGCAGAGATAGGCAAGCTAAAGGCTTATAAATACTTTGGCTTTTGGAGAACTATAGACTCAGCCAAAGACCTTCAGGATGTCGAGGAGAAATGCAAGACGATCCTGATGCCTAGCGAAGAGTAAATGGAACGCATCTTAGTAACGGGGGTAACTGGATTCATCGGCAGCGAGCTAGCGAGAAAACTCGTTGAACTTGGCTATGAAGTCTACGGCCTGGTTAGGGAAACGTCAAATGTCAGCTCGCTTGATCCCATTCGAGACATCATCAACCAAATGCATATCAAGCGTGCAAACTTGACTGATTATGTTGCGGTCAGAAAACTCGTTACGGACATTGCGCCGCACAAGATTGTTCATGTTGGCGCGATGACTGCTGTCCGTTCGTCATTCGAATTGCCTATAGAATTCAATGAAACAAATTACATTGGAACTATCAATCTTGCGCAAGCAGCCCTTCAGCTCCACTCCTTTGACAAGTTTATCTTTGCGTCGACAATGGAGACCTACGGATTCCAAGAGTCACATGTTCCGTTCAAGGAAGACCTGCCGCCGAATCCTGGCAGCCCCTATGCGGTTTCAAAAGTTGCCTGTGAATACTACTTGCGGACAGCTGCTAAAGCATTCGGATTGCCTTACTTGATATCGAGATGCTGCAACACCTACGGAAGAAAGAATCAGACGGGATTCGTTACCGAATACATCGCAACGCAGATGCTCAGGGGCGAAACAGTCTACATTGGAACGCCGAATGCAGTTCGCGACATGATGTATGTTGACGATCATATCAATGCTTATGTAACGCTGATTAAATCAAAAGAGAAGAATGAGGCGTTTAACTTCGGCACGGGGAACCAGATGCCGATGAAAGAGATAGCAGAAAAGCTCAAGGCAATGACTGGGTTCAAGGGTGATATTATACACACCTTCCCTCCGAATTATCCTTCTCGACCGGTTGTTGAAGAGTTCTTATCTTTAGATGCAACAAAAGCAAAAGAAAAGCTTGGCTGGACGCCGAAGTATTCTGTCGAAGAAGGCTTAAAGAAGACGGTTGAATACTGGAAAGAGAAGTTGAAGAAATAGCTAACCAAACATTCTCTCTTTTAGTCCTTTCAAAATCGGCCTTGAATAAGACTTGAACTGCTTCTTGTAATTCAAAGTTGATTTCTTGTCGCTTCTCTTGTAATAGATCGGAACCTCTTTGAACGTGAAGCCCTTCAAGTGCGCCTTGATAGGTATTTCGACGTGCAACCCGAATCCATTACTCTCTAACTGCAGCTCATCGAGCATTTTCTTTTTGTACAACTTGAATCCGGTTGTAAGATCGTTGACGTTCATTCCAAGCAGAAGTTTTGCCATGGTGTTATATGTCCTGCTGATGATCGTTCGCTTGAGCGCCATGTCAGCTTTTCCGCCCTTGACGAAACGCGAGCCAATAATGATGTCAGCTTCATCTTTATGCTTCAGCAGGTTTGGTATCTCTTCTGGGTCATGCGATAAGTCGCAGTCAAGAATAATGATAAACTCTCCTTGTGCATTTGCAAATCCCTCACGTAATGAACTTCCCAAATCTCTATTCGGCCGATCATACCGTTGAATAACGTTGATGCGCCCGTCTTTCTTTGCGATTGCGTCTGCAAGCTCGCCTGTCTTGTCTGTGCTGTGATTATTGAGAAAGACGATCTCGCCGTTGATCTTGTGCTTGTCAAAGACCTCCAGCACCCTTGTCAGAACGGAAGTTACTGTCTTCTCTTCGTTTAATGCGGAGATCACGACGGACAAAAACGGTTTCATCGCCGTGAGGGGAGTAAAAATATTTATAAGGCTATTGCTCGACCAGTGCCTATGGAAGACTGGAAGAAATCTGGCCAGATAACTGCCAAAGCAAGGGACTTTGCAAAATCAATCTGCAAAGAAGGGGTGCTGTATTTGGAGATCGCGCGAAAAATCGAAGCGAAGATTATTGAACTTGGCGGCAAGCCAGCATTTCCTGTTGATGTCTCTGTCAACGAGATGGCCGCGCATGACAGCCCTTTTCCTGATGATCCTCGCGTTATTAAAAAGGGCGATGTTGTCAAGGTTGACATTGGCACGCACGTGAATGGCTGCGTGACAGACACTGCGGTGACGATTGAGATAGGCGCGAATAAACATGCGTCACTCATCAAAACGAGCGAGGAGGCGCTCGAAAAAGCGACGAAGCTGGCGAGCGAGCCTGGAACGAAACTCTGCGATGTTGGGGCGATGATCGCTAATACGATTACGAGACTTGGTTTCACGCCGATTACGAACCTTTCCGGGCATGGGCTTGGCATGTTTATTGTGCACGACAAACCGACAGTGCCGAATTACAACAACAATGACCAGAACAAACTCGTTGAGGGACAGCATATTGCGATTGAACCTTTTGCGACAACCGGCATCGGCCGAGTAAAAGATGGCAAACCTGCCGGACTCTTTCGGCTTGCGCGTTCAGGACCTGTGCGGGTAATGAGCGCTCGGAAACTTTTGGAGTTCATAGCAAAGGAGTACAACACGCTGCCGTTCGCTGCGCGGTGGTTGACGAAGTTTCCGAATTATCAGTTTCTGCTGCGCATTCTGGAGAAGGATGGAATCGTTGAGCAATACACGCAATTACCTGAAGAGAGCGGCGGAATTGTAAGCCAGGCAGAGCACACAGTTGAGGTCGGTTATGGCGTGCTGACGAAGGTGTAAGATGTTTGTTAAGGTCTACAGATACACAGTGAAGAATAGACGTATCAAAGCTATCCAAAAGATCGAGAAAGAGGCAAATAAGATCTACCAGAGGCGTGGCTTGAAGAAGAGCTTAACATTGACGAGGAGGAAAGGCATTGTTACCCATATCATGTTGCTGGAGTTCTATGACTCAAAGAAACAATTTAAAAAAGTTAAATCAAGAGTCAATAAAGACCCGAAAATCTGGATTTTATGGAAAAAGTTTCTCAAGGTTGTCAATAAACCGATTACCGAGGACGAATATGAAACTTCTAAATTATCCAAAGTATGAGATCTTCTGATGGTCCACCTGGCTGACGCGGGCAGCCTTCAGATACCTGTCCTCAAGCTCCTTGTAGCGCTTGATGTCCTCATCGCGCAAGGATGGATGCACTCTCTCAAGCGACTCTTCAAAGTCTTTCTTGGTGACCTCTTTTGTTTCTGGGTCTCTCCGGAGAGCAGCAAGCCCTGCTTCCCTACAAATGCCAGAAATGTCTGCGCCACTGTATCGTTCAGTCTGTTCAGCAAATTTCTCGAGGTTAATGTCTTTCGCTAGCGGCATGTTCTTTGTGTATATCTTGAAAATGCTCAAGCGAGCAATCTTATCGGGCAGCGGCGTCAAAACAACGCGATCAAACCTTCCCGGACGCAGGAGCGCCGGATCCAAGAGGTCTGGCCTGTTGGTTGCGCCCAATATGACCACTTCTGAAAGTTCTTCGAGGCCGTCCATCTCTGCAAGCAACGCATTCACGACACGCTCCGTCACCTGGCTTGAAAGATCCAAACCGCGCCGGGGCGCCAGGGCGTCGATTTCGTCAAAGAAGATAATTGTCGGGGCGGTTTGCCGCGCTTTTTCAAATACCTTGCGGACACCTTTTTCCGACTCGCCAATGAATTTGTTTAATAATTCAGGTCCTTTCACTAAAATAAAGTTTGCTTCACTTTCTGTTGCGACGGCCTTTGCCAGCAATGTCTTGCCGCAACCTGACGGCCCATAAAGAAGTATTCCTTTTGGAGGCCTGATGCCGAGACGCTGAAAAGATTCCGGCTTCTTCAATGGCAGTTCAACAGCCTCGCACAATTGGCTCTTCAAATCTTCTAAGCCACCAACGTCGTCCCAGTGGATGTTTGGCGCTTCGATGAGCACTTCACGCAACGCTGATGGCCTCACAATCTTGAGCGCGGCTTTGAAATCGCTCATCAGCACGCTTAATTTCGCAAGCGTTTCTGGAGGCAGTGGCTCATCTTTCTCGAGCTTTATATTTGGCAATTCACGACGGAGGACGTTCATTGCTGCTTCCTTGCATAACGCTTCAAGATCTGCACCGACAAATCCGTGCGTCACTTCAGCGAGCTGTTCAATCTTGACATCTTGTGCAAGAGGCATGTTTCTCGTATGAATCTGGAGGATCTTCAAGCGGCCCTTCTTGTTGGGAACGCCAATGACGATTTCGCGATCGAAGCGGCCTGGCCTTCGGAGAGCGGGGTCTAATGAATTCGGCCTGTTTGTCGCTGCAATGACAATAACTTTTCCCCGCGACTTGATGCCATCCATGACTGCGAGCAGCTGCGCGACCATTCTTCGCTCAACTTCGCCGTAGACTTCCTCGCGTGCTGGCGCAATAGAGTCGATTTCATCGATGAAGATAATCGATGGCGCGTTCTTCTGCGCTTCCTCGAAGAGGTCGCGAATCCTCTTCTCACTGTTGTGGACAACAAACCCATTCGCTATGAAATTATGGTCCTTTGGCACAGTCAAGTCGTAGACGTTGGCTGTTCCATTCTCTAATCTTTTTACTGGGGTAAAGATTAAATCATTTTTTGCGAGTAATTCTAATTTTTCAAGTTCTTTTGCATCAACACCGTACTTCGTTAAAAATTCTCTTAGCTTCAAGATCGCTTCTCTGCTATAAGAATCACAATACGGGTTAACACCGATTATTCGTAAAGAATTTTTTGATAATCTATACTTCTTCATCAAATGTCCAACATAGCATTTGATAGGAACCCTGTTATAAATTGGTTTTTCATACTTGACGGGAATGTCCTTTGCAAGTCGTTCACTTCTCTTAATATTGTTTAATTTAACGAGTGACTTAAATCTTTTGATCGACTGTGCATCGCTAACAGTAAGCTCGTATGTCCCGTCCTTCCTTTTTTTGTATGTTGATTGGATATTTAGCCGCAATAACAATAACTTTACGCCATTGAACATCTTCTTGCTTGTTGTGTAGTATTGTATCTGCAGACCGCTCTTGACTTCATGGACATGACCATCGCTATCATAGAGCCCTCGAAGGAAGCTTATAATCAGTTCATCATCAAGATAATACAAGTAAGGCGGGATTTCAATTGTTTGGGCCTTTCTTCTTTTTGGAATACCCAGCTTATGCAGGAATGTACCGATGATTGATGACGAAAAGTAGTGATCATATTTTTTGCCAGTTTTGACATCAATATCGAATATATCTTTAATATCTTCCCTGTACGCCTTAATTACGTTTTGATCGGCGTTTGTTAGATTTACTGTGGTTACGTGGTTTAACTTGTAATTATAGCGCAAATGACCATCACCCATCAGTAAACCGAGGACGTATAGAAGCTTTTCGTTAAATTGTGTTGGAATTTTTCCCTTGCCCAATAATTTCAATTCTTCACCTAGTTTGTTTATGTCGTATTTTGAAACGAGTTTCTTAAGCGCCCAGATAGGTAACGATTTGTTATACTTCCAGTCCTCATACTTTCGTTCTGAAACACCAAGATGTCTTGCAATATTTGCGTGCTTGTCTTGGATGGAGTTTAAGATCGCTCTAACATTATTTCCTTTGACATAATTATTCTCTTTTAGAAATCCTAAAATCGATGGCGGTTCGATGTAAATCTTCGGCAATTTGCATACGGTCGCAATTCGATCATTAATATGAATATCATTCGCTTCTTTCCATTCTAAGTCTAGTCCATTTAAGACTAATAGTTTTGATGTTGGAGTAACTGTGATTTCTCCATGCGGCGTATAAAATGCAATTGTTTCCTTTACCCCTTTGTTATACTTGTCATCGATTTCCAACATTTCCACTTTTTGCGTTGTTAAGTTTAAGCCGGCAACTTTATGTGCATCTTTTCCGAGTATTGTTTCTTGAATCGTTGTTAAGCCAGCGCCATTTGTTAAGAGTAAAGTATCATCTGCAACGCATTCGCCATAGAATTTCGACGTCAATTCCGGACCATTCACCATCAGGAAGTTCGCGTTCGTCTCATTGGCAACAGCTTTTGCCAGCAATGTCTTTCCAGTTCCTGGAGGGCCGAAGAGCAGCACGCCCTTTGGCGCGTCAATGCCCAAGCGCTCGAAGATCTCTGGGTTCCTCAATGGCAACTCGACCATCTCCCGTATCTTCTTCATTTCCTCGTCCAGGCCGCCAATATCCTCGTAGGTCACTTCTGGAACTTTTTCATCCATGACTTCGACAGCTTTTGCGGAGATGCGAACCTCGCTGTTTTCGGTGATGATCACTGGTCCTTTTGGCGCGGCGTCTGCGACAATGAACTTGAGCGTTCCAAAACCAAAGTTCATGATTTCCTCGCTGAATCCGAAGATGTCCTCGAATGGCGATCCTGTCATCGTCCTTCGGCGTCGGCGAGCGCCGCCAAGCGAGAGAATATCGCCCTTTATGAGGGCGCGCCCGAGAAGGCCCTGCTTGAATATTTCTGGATTCGCTTGAATCATCACACCTTTCTGCGCTGGCGCGATGATAATTGATTTTGCCTCATGAACCTCTGCTTTGCGCACCTTGACATTTTCGCCAATGCCTGTCTTTGCATTTCTTCGAATGATGCCGTCCATGCGGATGATCGCCTGTCCGATGTCAGAAGGATATGCGCGATCAACAATGCCAACGGTCTTGCGGCCACTTTCAATTTCGATGATGTCGCCTGCTTTGACTTCGATCTGGCGCATTGTTTGCGAATCGATTCTTACGATGCCCTTGTAGGCTTCTTCCTGCAATGCTTCCTGCACCTTCAGCACGACTTCTTTCATTGCTCTTCCTCGCTTTCGTCCTCGTTCATAAAGTTTTGCATGTCTTTTGAAAAGAATATGCTCAGCTTCCCAGGTTCTTCAAGCATAAGTCTAAGCATCTTGTCCATTCTGCTGAATTCTCTCTGCAGGTCTTCCTCAAACTCAATGATTTCTCTTGGAATAGAGACAGCATAAGAATTGCCAACATAACGCAGTTTCACATGAAAAGTCTTGTTCCTGAGCTGCTTGTAATTCTGGTATTCTTGCAAGTCTCCGGGATGGGGCCATTCAAGTTTGCAGTGTTCGCAGACCCAGCTCCTCATTCTGAAGCCGTCTTTTAGGGCAATCTTCTTAGTAGTCTTTTGATTGCACTTGTCGCATAAAACAGTCGCATCAAATACATCTTTCATGTGTATACACACCGTATACACAGGTTGTATATAAAGATTTCGCCTTTGTAAGCTTTGCACAAAAATGGCTTTTTTGCACAAAATTATTATACTTACCGAATAACGAACTCTTTTGGATGCTTGATCTGAACCCCCGCCACCTCTTTTAATTCCAACAGGTTCGAGTCTATTGTTACCAAATTCGAAGCTCTATCGTGTATAGCAGCACTTAGAATCCACGCATCGGCAGGATCCAACCTATGATGCAGCAGTAGTTTCGTTAATTCTTCGGGGTAGGGGTGGGAGTAGGGCTCAATCCCTTGGATATCTATCGTATTTTCGACAAGATCTATCAAGTTATAGCTTAAGACTTTAGTTTCCGTAACTTTTATATACTTGTACATCATCCATA
>CAYJXL010000013.1:0-21118 GCA_964374125.1 Candidatus Woesearchaeota archaeon
CATGAGACGATAACCTTTATTAATCGTCTTTGAAGTAGCTTTACTAACCCACCATAGCTCAACGGTAGAGCACATGGCTGTAGACACTGTCTGACAATGCCGAAAGGCGAAAGAATGAGGAACAGTCAGCCGTTACCATGGGGTTCCCTGTTCGAATCAGGGTGGTGGGATACGCTTTCCATGAGCTTGAGGTACACGAGTATCGTTCTTTCTGGACTGCCTGGCGCAGGAAAATCGGCATTAGTGCAACGGCTGTCTGAAAAGTATCAGTGGCCTATTTATTCTATTGGCGAATTATTCCGAAAAGAATGGAAACGGCGTCACCCGAATGGAGAGATTTCCTTTGAAGAGTTCTGGCGCAATACGCGTTGGAGGAGCAACGCAGAGTGAATCTTGTTGCACGTGAAATCTTTGCTCATGGCAATATCATCGGTGACACAAGGTATGCAATCTTCTGCAGAGACTTGCCATCACTTACAGCCTTTGTTACAGCTGATATGAACACACGAGCGCTGCGGGCAATGAGATCAGAAAAATATCGTGACAAGAAATTTCATACTGTCCGCACGATCCTGTTTGCGCGGGAAGAGGATGAGGTGCGTATTGGAAAACAGTTGGTTGGCTCATGGTATGATTATCGAAATCCAGAACATTACCATATGGTGCTTGACTCTGGAACTCTTTCGCTAGAGGAAGAAGTGGCAAGCATCAATCGGGAAATGGAAAGAGGTTAGCGCACTCGCTCGGTGTTCACGATCTGCGGCGGCCGATTGACGTTGAGCACATGAACGGTAACAGCATCTGATACTGTTGAAACACCGTCTGTTGCCGTTACCGTGACTTGATACGTGCCTGCATCGTTGTAATCTGTCTGCTTTTCTGAGGAATCCATCCAGCCGCTGTATGCAATAGTGGCCTCTCGCCCAGATCCGCTCACAACGCGCGGATGAATGCTGACGGTTTCTCCCTCGCGGACTGTTACTTCGTTGGCTTCAAGTATCATCTGCAGCGCGCCCGTTACCTGCGGCGCTTGCGACCAGACAAAGACAACGATGCTCTTGTAGGTTGTAAGACCGCGGGCGTCAGTGCAGGAGACAGTGATGATGTGGCGACCAACGTCCTTCGGTTCAGTTTTCTTCGCGCTTTCGGTTATCCAGTTTCTGTTGCTGATGTCGCCTTGATACGTGATCTTGACCTCGTCATTGTCCGGGTCTGTACAGGTCGGCTCCAGCTTGACAGTCTCTCCAGCGACAACCTCGAGATTATTAAGGTTCCCGAGCGCCGGGGGACGATTGCCTTGCAGCACCTCGATGCAGTAGGGCTTTTCTTCAGTGTACTCGCCATCTGTCACGCGAACAGTGAAATTATGCATGCCTGCGTCGCCTTTCAGCGTCTGCCAAACACCATTGGAGTCTGCAAAAGGATAGGAGAACCGTACGTCCAATCTTCCTAACGGACCAACAGGATTTCGTGGATCACTTTCGTCTGGATCTTGGACGATGGAGCGGATGTTGACAATGTCGCCCTCGGTTGCTGTAAACAAACAGGCGCTGCCTTCAGTTTGCAAGGAGCGTGCTTTGAGCTCGGGTGTTTCGCTGCAGTACTTCTCGCGGTCGAGCTCCCTTGGCGTTTTTATCGCCGCATCAGGAACACAATAGCTCAACGGCACGTAGCAACTGCCATCCTCATAATAATACTTGCAGCTGCTGGTCTCTTCGTCATATTGAGTGTAGGGCAATGGAATATCCTCAGGTTCTTCAGGCTCTGGCTCTTTCCCTGCCTGTTGCGTTGGCGTTGTTGCTTGCGGTTGTTCTGCTTTTGATGCTGTTTCGTCTTTGCCATTACTTAGCTTGACGACTGCAAACACACCAATCGCGAGGAGAATGAGGATGCCTAGCGTGATACTTGCGATCATAATTTTTCGGCGTTGTTCTAATGTGATATACATCGTAACCCCCTGAAGCTGTTGTATGATTCTCGGTTCTTAAAACAGCAATGGTATTTAAACGTTACTATTGTTTCCCCCCTTAAGTAGTTTCAGTGTTTCTTAGAAATGCTTTATACATGATCGTTGCATGAGGAGGCTTGTGCGCCTCAACAGTTGTTCTCATTATCATTTCTTTGCTCGAAATCGGTGAGTCATGTCCGACACGTCAGATTCTTTCATGCCTGCCTTTTTTGCTGCTTCTCGCAACGGTTTTGTAATCTCCGCGAATGTTTCTGGCATGACTTTCTTCACCAAGAACGTGTCGTCCCCCAAGAAAAAGAGTACCTTCTGTCCCTCTTTTAGTTTCAATTCTTTTCGTATATCTGCTGGTATAGCTATCTGTCCTCGCGAACTGATTTTTCCGATTTCAACGATTTCTTCCATGGTCCGGCCTCCAGATGTTGTTGATAAGATAAGTAAGATATATCTTGTATACAAAGCTTACGATTGATTTTTGTTGCAGAATTAAGCAGACTAGGTTTAGCCGCTACAAAGAAGGAGTTAAACTCGACGACCACGCTTTCCGTGCGGCTTGCGGCAGCCATCAGTTGGCGTTGCGGTAATATCCTCGATGATGCCGATGCGCATGCCTGTTCTCGCGAGCGCGCGGACTGCGGCTTGCGCTCCAGGACCTGGAGAATTCGGACCAGCATGACCGCCAGGTGCGCGGATGCGAATGTGCAGGGCGTTTATCCCTTTTTCCCTGGCTGATTCTGCTACTTGCTTTGCAGCATTCATTGCGGCTGTTGGACTGCCTTCTAAACGATGAGCCTTGACCATCATGCCGCCGGAGGCTTTTGCGATGGTTTCGCTTCCAGTGATATCTGTCACATGAATAATGGTGTTGTTGTAGCTCGAATAAATATACGCGATACCCCAACGGATACCACCGGTTTCTGGTTTCATGTATGATACGCCCGTCGCTCGCTTTATAAAGATTACTTCGATACTGCTTTGTAGTGTATTGTCATCTTAACGGGACTCAAGTGGAAACGCAAGCAGTTAAGAGCCCCACGTTATTTTGGCTTGTAAAAAACACCTGTTATACCAAAGCCCGTATACATGAGTCCATGGCGGTCTATGGGGAGATCAAAATGCGCTTCATATCTTTGTTCCTTTACCAATTTTGCTACTGACCCGATAAGTTCAATAGTTGATTCTGCACTTCCACTCCACAACACCTGAATCTGATTTGGGTAAATCCAACCCAGCCTATGTCTTCCCCCAAATCCTGAGGTATATTGCTTAATTTTGCCTTTGTATGTTTGAGGTTGATCGATTTCCGAAGCAAGATCACGAAACCTAAAGTTACCTCCATCTCCACCCCATCGGGCATAAGACTTCAGATCATTATCTGTTTTGCTGGTTTCATCCATTTTTATTTTAACTGGAATTTTCTCTTTAAGAGCATCACAAAAATCATCAAAACTATCTTCTTTAAAAAGTTCTTTAGGAATGAACACATTAACGGCATACCCCGGTTCAATTCTCGAGTCGCGGCGTAAAGTTAAGTTTTCGTTCATCCACGAAGGAGTAATTCTCGCTAAGTAGACCTCCAAGGGGAAGGTATTGAAATTTAGTATAGGCCCTCGACGTGGTAATCCCTCTGGGTGATAACCGAATGAGCCGTCACCATAGGAAATGACTCTCTCTTTCGTATTACTTTCATCTCGTGGCAAGTGCTTATATCCATCATTAAAGCCACAAATATCTATTCCGTGCATCTGTTCTTGAATTAACCCCCAATGCTCGCAAACATATTCATCCAATGTAACTATTTTTGCTTCTGTCATTTTTGATCACAGTATTTTGCCTAAATATTTTGCCAATGTTTTTGTTAGTTCAACTATTCTTGAAGAGCCTTCTTCTTTATCCGTTAAAGCTTTTCTAATGTACTGTGCTGTTGTTGATGTAGTGCTTGGATCTATTTCACGTAACGCTTCATAACACGCCCTATAAGTTTCTTCTGTATCCTGCGGTACTGGACTATGAAACCAACGTCCTTTTCTTTCACGGGTTGGTGCAAAAAAATCTAGAACACTTTCTAATTCTGTAAGATCGCAATCTACTGCTCTCTTAAATTTATATCTTGTGTCCAGCTTAACCTCAAGCCCTAATCCTAAACTTGTCATTTTGTTTAACCTCCATATATTTACTCTCCAGTGATGACATAGCGGGTATATAGATTTATGTCGTTCTATCATAGTACGAAAACTTTAAATATTAGTTTTCTCTTTAGGCGTGTGTGAACACGGAAGCGCTGCGAAACGTAGGACTTACAGAGAATGAGGTTAAGATTTACTTGGATTTACTTAAATCTGGAACCAGCACGGCTTATGATATTGGCAAAAGAACAGGAATCTATAGGGTTCACGTATATGACAAGTTAGAACAATTGATGGACAAAGGTTTAGCAACTTATGTTTATAGAGGGGCAAAGAAATTCTTTCAGGCGACCAATCCCTCTAAAATCAAACACTATCTGGAGGACAAGAAGAAAGAGCTGGAATTGCAAGGAGATGCGGTGGATTCCATTCTGCCAGAGTTAGAGAGGATTGCTAATTTACCAAAAGAAGATACATTTGTGGAAGTCTTCAAGGGGAATGAGGGACTAAAGTATTTTTTGAAAGATATCATTAAAAGTGGAAAAGAGATTTTGATAACGGGAATAGATGATCAGAAATACCAAGAAGCTATACCTGTTTTCATGAAGCAATATTTCCGTGATTTAAAGAAGAATAAGATTAAAGAGAGGGTGATAACAGTCAAGAGAAAAGGTGTATTTTTGTTTGATAAAGAAACTGCCCCTACAACAACATACAGGTTTTTAGAAGCAACACAATTCAATCCCACCAATACGTTTGTTTACTCGGATAGAGTTGTTATTGTTACTTGGGGGTCTTTGGTCACTGCAGTGATGATTAGAAACAGTCAGATTGCAGAAACGTATCGGAGTCATTTTGAGCATCTGTGGAAAGTAGCATCGAAGACATTGTAGAAAAATGGGGCTCTACGCGTGAACTACATTAGTCTTTAGACCGTGGCGTTTGAGACCTTATTTTGAGTAGTTGTAGAGTGTTTTTTGCTCTTTCGTCACCCAGTGTAATATAGCTTGAAAAATGCCAAGTCCCTCTAACATGACAATGCAGCTTTGTAGACAGTTTACTCCACATGATGATCAGGTGTTGTTTGCTCAGCTTCTCAAAAATGTAAACTACCACGAGAAGGCTAACAGGGTTCTAGCCATAAGTTGGGATCATTGGCACACGCTGATGTCCGGAAGCTACTCATCCAGAAAGAACAAGCATTATACTGAACGGTGACTGCATCTGTGGCGTGAGGAGAACAGCTATTAAATGCGCAAAGCTGCCAAAGAACTAGCACCGTGCCAAGAACGCTTCCAGTTTCGCAATGCGATCCTTCAAGATGACTTCATTCTTCTTGACGATGTCGACGACTTTTTTCTTGACCGCAATATTCGCGACATTCCCTCCCGCTTTGACTTCCTTGAGATCGTCTTCTGCGTCGATGAGGCGCGCATCATTGTCATTCAACTTTTCTTTCGACTCTGCCAACAGATCTTCCATCTCTGACTTGCGCTTGCAGTCGAGGCTTGCGGTCATTTCATTGACGAATGCAGTGGCGTTCTTTGCCGCCTTGATCACTGGCTTTTCATTTGCAAGAGGCTGCGCTTCTGACGTGGTTTGTTCTGGTTGCTGCTCCCCCTGCTGATCAGAAGGCTGTTGAGGCTGCTGAACCTGCGTGCATCCAAGAAGCAAAACCAGCACGAAAAATATACTGCAGACAAGAACCGCTCTTTTCATGCAAACTGTGGTAACTAACTTATATAAATATCTTTTTGTTTTCTATTCTCGAGAAGCGAAATGTTTATATCAACGATGAGCTATAATCATGCAGCATTGGAAAAGCAGTAGGTAGCGGTTTCACAGAAAGGTTTATATAGAGCATTCTTTCGTTTTTTACACAGATGAGGCAATCTTTCTCGATACCTAGTGGCAAAAGTGACGTGCACCCTTTCATTGATGTCGTGTGCTTATAGAAAGATTGCTAATGCACACCTGCCCTAGTAGTCTAGTGGCTAGGATACGGCCCTGTCAAGGGCTCAGGATCGTCAAGGCCCATAGTCCGGCCGTGGCGCGGGTTCAATTCCCGCCTAGGGCGTGCATGGGCCGGTAGCTCAGCCTGGCTAGAGCACTTGCACAAGGAAAAAACCTTGCTGGTGACGCTTTTACGCTAGGAAAGACCCGAAGGAACCAAGGGGTCGTGGGTTCAAATGTCAGGCTCAGACGAGCTGATTTGAAAGTCCCATCCGGCCCGCATACACCATGGCAGAACACGAAGGCATCGTCCACATACTGGCATCGGAACACCGCCTGCTCGAAGAAAAGGAGGCAGAGGCGCTGCTGTCTCGCTTTAATATTTCGAAGAGACAGATGCCGAGGATCAAGAAGAACGATGCTGCCATCGAGCACCTCAATCCCAAGGCAGGAGACATTGTCCTTATCACCAGAAAAAGCCCGGTCGGTGCGGAAGCCCCTTTCTACAGGGTGGTCACTGAAGACTAAAAATGAATGTCACCAATAGCCTGCTCATAGAGAAATATTTCGAAGCGAATTCCTTAGTGGAAGCAAACATCCGCTCGTTCAACAAGTTTGTCGATCATGACATGATGAAGATCATCCAAGAGGTTGGCGATATTGTGCCGACGATCATTCCGCACGAGATGGAGGACTTCAGGATCAAGCTGGACAAGATTTGGATCGAGAAGCCATCAATCGTGGAAGCTGACGGCAGCAAGCGAGACATTTATCCAACGGAAGCGCGCCTGCGATCAATCACGTACAGCGCGCCCATAAACATGGAGATCAGCGCGCACATTGACGGCGTGCAGCGCGAGAGCTTCACAACGCAGATCGGAAAACTGCCCATCATGCTAAAGAGCAAGTACTGCCACCTTGCCGGGCTTTCTGAGGAAGACCTTGTCCAGAAGAACGAAGATCCGGGGGACATGGGCGGCTATTTTATCTTGAATGGAAATGAGCGCGTCTTGATTGTTGTCGAGGACCTGGCGGCAAACAGGCTTTTTGTTGAAAAGAGCTCATCAGGAACGAGCAAGTACGTCGGCAAGATTTTTTCTGAACGGGGCAGCTATCGCGTGCCCCACGTTGTCGAGCAAACGCGAGACGGCATCATTTACCTGAGCTTCACGAGGTTCAAGCGAATTCCTGTCATTCCCATCATCAAGGCGCTGGGATTAATGAAAGACAGCGAGATTGCGCATTTGATCTCTGGCGAACAGCAGTATGATGACGTGTTCATCAACCTCTTTGACTGCGTGGATGTCAAGACCGAGAAAGACGCTATTGAGTATTTATCGAAACGGATCGGCGTCCAGCCGATGGAGAACAAGCACGAGAAAACGTACGAGAACATCGACCGCTATTTACTGCCCCACCTAGGAACCGAAGCGAAGGATCGCCTGTTGAAAGCAGTCAATCTTTGCAAGATGGTGAAGCGATTCTTAGGCGTTGCCAAAGGAGGCGTGCCGCCGATGGACAAGGACCACTACATGAACAAGAGCCTGAAGCTGAGCGGCGACCTGCTTGGGGACCTGTTTCGGGTGAACTTGCGCGCGCTCGTGAATGACATCTTGTATAATTTCCAGCGACTAGTGAAGCGGGGCAAGTTCCAGAGCTTAAAGATCATTATCCGCGACAAATTGCTGACGTCGAGGATCAACAGCGCAATGGCAACTGGCGTCTGGGTCGGCGGGAGAAAGGGCCTGAGCCAGAACATGGACAGGACCAATTATTTAGCGTCATTGTCGCACTTGCAGCGCGTTGTTAGCCTTTTGAGCAACACCCAGGAGAACTTCGCGGCCCGCGCATTGCACCCAACGCACTGGGGAAAACTCTGCGCGATTGAAACGCCCGAGGGCACGTCCATCGGCTTGCGCAAGAATCTCGCGTTACTTTGCGACATCTCACAGGAGGAAGTCAACGAGCAAAAGCTCCTCAAGCAGCTCGAGCACTATGGCTTAACAGTCTACCATGGTTGATGTCTACCTTGACGACAAGTTTGTTGGATCTACTGAGAATGCCGGCGAGTTTGTCAAGCAGCTCAAAGAAGACCGCGCCAAGGGCAAGCTGCCAAGCATCCTGAATGTTCATTACCAGGAAAGAACCAAAGAGCTTTATCTCTCAGTTTCCAATGGGCGGGCGAGAAGGCCCCTTGTTATTGCCGAGAACGGAAAGAGCAAGCTAACGCAAGAGCACCTCAAGAAACTCGGGAAGAAAGAGCTTCAATGGAAGGATCTTGTCTCCATGGGCATTATCGAGTACCTTGATGCTGCTGAGGAGGAAAATGCGTACATCGCGCTGCGCCAGGAAGACCTGACACCAGAGCACACGCACATGGAGATCAACCCTGTCATCATTGTCGGCCTTACAACGTCGCTGGTGCCTTTTGCGAACTTCGGCCAAAGCTCGCGTCTCAACAGGGGGAGCAAGACCCAGAAGCAGGCACTTGGATTTTATGCGAGCAACTTTTTAGTACGCATGGACACTGACGTGAGCGTGCTGCACTATCCTCAAAATCCTCTTGTGCGGTCGTTTACGTATGACATGTCAAAGCAACACCAGCATCCAGCCGGCCAGAACGTGGTGATTGCGCTCATGAGCTATGAAGGATACAATATGCGGGACTCGCTCATCCTAAACAAAGGCTCTGTTGACAGGGGACTGGCGAGAAGCACGTATTACAGACCTTACGGGGTTGAGGAGATGCGATACAGCGGCGGATTGATTGACGAGATTGGCGTCCCCCAGAAAGAGGTCAAGGGCTACAAGAGCGAACATGATTACAGATTTCTTGAAGAAGATGGCATCATCTACCCTGAAGCGCAGGTGACTGAAGAAGACGTGCTCATCGGAAAGACGTCACCACCGAGATTCCTCGGCGAACTTGACGAGTTCAGCATCGCGGCAAACAAGCGGCGCGAGACGTCGGTGACGGTAAAACATGGCGAGGTTGGCACGGTTGATTTTGTCGGCATCACCGAGAACGAAGAGGGCAACCGCTTGATCCAGGTGCGCGCAAGACATCTGCGCATTCCGGAGGTCGGCGACAAGTTCGCATCACGACACGGACAGAAAGGCGTTGTTGGCTTGATAGTGCCGCATGCGGACATGCCATTCAGCGCCTCCGGGCTGACGCCTGACATTATCTTCTCACCGCACTCGATTCCCAGCAGAATGACTGTCAACTACCTGATCGAGGTTGTTGCCGGCAAGGTTGGAGCTTTATCCGGAAAGATCATCAATGCAACGACGTTCAACAGCGAAACAGAAGAGGATTTGCGGCAGCATCTCCTCGAGCTCGGATTCAGGGAGAGCGGGACCGAGCGGATGTACAATGGCATTACTGGCAGAGAATTCGAGGCGAAGATCTTCATTGGCAGCATGTATTACTTAAAGCTGAAGCACATGGTCGCGAACAAGCTGCATGCGCGAGCTTCCGGAAGGATTCAGCTGCTGACGAGGCAACCTATTGAAGGCAGAAGCAAGGGCGGCGGGCTGCGATTGGGGGAAATGGAGAAAGACTGCTTTGTGGCGCATGGCGCGTCGCTGCTGCTGAAGGAGCGGTTTGACTCTGACAAAACCGTGATTCATGTTTGCGAAAACTGCGGGCTGCTGGCAATCTATGACTCGTTCCGGGGCAACAAATTTTGCCCGAAGTGCGGCGGCAATGTTGAAGTCAACGCCGTCGAGATATCGTATGCGTTCAAGCTGCTGCTTGACGAGCTGAAGGCGCTCGGGATATTTCCACGACTGAAACTCAAGAGCAAATACTAAAGATGGTAGAGTACATTTACAAGAAGGTCAACAGCATCGTCTTCTCGTTAGTCAGCCCTGACGAGGTTGAGAAGATCTCTGCGGCAAAAGTCGTGACTGCAGAATTGTATGACAAAGAGGGCTATCCTGTTGACGGCGGCTTGATGGACATCAGGCTTGGGGTCATCGATCCTGGGCTTCGCTGCAAGACCTGCGGCAGCAAACTGAAGGAGTGCATGGGGCACTTTGGCCACATTCTCCTAGCACGGCCGATCATTCATGTCTTGTATGCTGACCTCATCTACGTCCTGCTCAACACGACGTGCAGGGATTGCCACCGCGTGCTGCGCGAGGGAGAACTTACGCCATTGCTTGAAATGATCGAGACGTACGCGAAAGAGAAGGACTACGATGCGCGCAAGAGGCTCACGAAACATGTGCTTGCGAAAGCAAAGCTGATGAAGAAGTGCCCGCACTGCAACGGCAAGCAGTACAAGATCAAAATCGAGAAGCCAACGACGTACCTTGAGAATGACAAGCGCTTGAGCCCTATCGAGATACGGGAGCGGCTGAGCAAGATTTCAGACAATGATCTCCTGATACTGGGGATGAATCCGAAATTTGCACGGCCAGAACATACTGTGCTTACCTTGCTCCTGATACCGCCGGTGACTATGCGGCCCTCGATCACGCTTGAGACAGGCGAGCGCTCTGAAGACGATTTAACGCACAAGCTCAGCGACATTGTCAGGATCAACCAGCGATTATTCGAGAACATCAACGCTGGAGCGCCGGAGATCATTGTTGAAGATCTCTGGGACCTGCTGCAGTATCACGTGACCACGTACTTTGACAATACCTTGACGCATATTCCGCCGGCGCGCCACAGGAGCGGGCAGGCGCTGAAGACGCTCGTGGAGAGGATCAAGAGCAAGGAAGGACGCTTCAGGCACAACCTCGCGGGAAAGCGCGTCAACTTCTCTGCGAGAACAGTGATCAGCCCAGACCCGAAAATCAATCTCAATGAGGTTGGCATACCCAAGGTCATTGCGACGGAGCTGACGGTGCCGGAGCGGGTGACTGAGTGGAACAAGGAGTGGCTTATCGATCTGATCAAGCGGGGGCCGAAACAGTATCCTGGCGCAAATTACGTGATCTGGCCTGATGGCAAAAAGAAGAAGATCACCTCTGAAACGATTGAGCAGATCGTCGCCGAGATCAAGGAAGGCTTTGTTGTTGAGCGGCATCTCGTGGATGGCGATGTTGCAATCTTCAACCGGCAGCCGAGCCTGCATCGGATGAGCATCATGTGCCACCGCATCCGTGTTTTGCCTGGACGGTCATTTCGTTTAAACCCTTGCGTGTGCAACCCATACAATGCAGATTTCGACGGCGATGAAATGAATCTGCACATTCCGCAGACTGAAGAGGCGCGCGCGGAAGCGGAAATTTTAATGCAGGTACAGACGCAAATCATCACGCCGAAGAGCGGCTACAACATCATTGGCTGCGTGGAAGACAGCATCACGGGCAATTATTTGCTCACGAAAGGCGCGACGTTCACCAAGGCCGAGGCCATCGATCTGCTAACAGCAATCGGCATTACCGATGTGACCTTTGAAAAGAGCGCTGTTGCTGGCAGCGAAATCTTCAGCAGCCTCTTGCCGAAAGACTTCAACTTCATTGGATTCAACAAGAGGGGAGAAAAGAGCATTCAGATCAAAAGTGGCAAGCTCGTGCTCGGAGCGCTGGACCAAAATACAATTGGCGAAGACAATGGCGAGCTGCTGCGCGAGTTCTATCGCAAGTATGGCAAGGAAAAAACCCTGCAGCTGATGAACACACTTTCACGCCTGGGCATTGCCATGCTGTTGAAGCGGGGATTCACGACGACGATTGCAGATACTGACGTGCCTGAGTCTGTGAAACAAAAGGTTCGCGAGTTCCTCGTAAAAACGTATGAGGACGTTCAGGCATTAATCAAGGAATACGAGGGCGGCAAAATGGAAGCGCTTCCTGGAAAAACGTTGCGGGAGACGCTGGAGGCAAGAATCCTCGAGATTCTAAACAAGGCACGCAACAAGAGCGGCGAGCTTGTCGCTGCCACCGTGTCCGAGGACAATCCGACAATCACGATGGCGCGCTGCGGTGCACGAGGAAACATCCTGAATTTTGCGCAAATGAGCGCTTGCGTTGGGCAGCAGGCGCTTGGCGGCCAGCGGATCACGCGCGGCTACATGGACCGAAGCTTGCCCCATTTCAAGAAGCATGATCTCGGGCCTGAGGCTCATGGGTTTGTGCGCAGCTCATTCAAGGCGGGATTAAACCCCTTTGAGTTCTTCTTTCACGCGATGACAGGAAGAGACGCGCTCATGGACACTGCCCTTCGCACGCCGAAGTCTGGCTATCTTTACCGAAGACTGGCGAACGCACTGCAAGACCTCAAGGTGGAATACGACGGAACAGCGCGGAACGCGAACAAGAACATCGTGCAATTTGTGTATGGGGACGATGGCCTTGATGTCTCCAAGAGCGAGGGCGGCAAGATCAGCGTTGTGAAAGCCATTGCGGACGTGATAGGTGAGTAAGATGGACGACATTATCCAACAGTTCAAAAGCAAGTTGCCTGACAACATCCTGGAAGACTTCAGGAAGGAAGCAACGGCACGCAAGCTAAACAAGAAGGATGCTGAAAAAGTCCTGGAGTACTTGAGCAATCAATACGAGCATGCGAAGATCACGCCCGGCGAAGCCATTGGAATTGTGACTGCAGAGTCTTTTGGCGAACCAGGGACACAGATGAGTTGTCGGGCTGATGAAAAAATCATTGTCAAGATTAGAAACAAAATAAAAATAAAAAAAATTGGTAAATTTGTTGATAGCGTCATTGAAGCGCGAGGCTCTTTTGCACTGAACGAAGATTCAGAAATCGCACCGCTCCATGAACTCGAGGTTTATGTTCCGAGTCTTAACAAGGATGAAAAAATCGAGTGGAAACGCGTCATTGAGTGCAGCAGGCATCGCGCGCCTCAAAAGTTAGTGACGATCAGGACTACTTCGGGCAGATCGATAACTTGCACTGACAATCACTCTTTTGTTACGCGCATCAATAACGCTGTTGTGCCCATCAATGGGAAAAACTTGAAGGCTGGTGATAGGATCCCTGTAATCAACAGCTTTCTTACAGATTCACCCCCCACTACAATCAGCATTCATGAGAAAATAGCTGGTTTTGGCTTTGTTGACGACGATGGCCGGTTACATGGACAAAGCGAACATGTGAAACCAATCAAAAATACACTAAAACTAAATTCCTTAACCGGATGGTTCACGGGGGCTTATCTCGCAGAAGGTTGTGCAATAGGCAATTCAAGAGTTGGTATCTCAAACATCAATGATGATTATATGGACAATGCTAAAAAATTCCTGCACGGTGCCGGATTAGGTTACACAGAGGATTTTCATCACAGAGGGTTTGCCGAGAGCAGAGACTTGAGTGTAAATTCTACGCTCCTGACTACGTTTATAGATTTAAGTTGCGGCAGAGGCTCTGATCACAAGCGAGTTCCTGAATTTGCTTACAGCGCGCCAGACGCATTCGTTGCTGGACTTTTGAGGGGCTACTTCGACGGCGATGGCAATTTCCACGTTTCAAAAAAGATGATCAGCGCGTCGTCAAACTCAAAGGAACTCATTGACGGCGTTGCTTTGTTGCTTTCAAGGTTTAGAATTTTTTCATATAAGATAGAAGACAGAGAAGGCCAACATTGGCTATTGATACCCTACAAGTATGCGCCGCAGTTTTTGTCACATATTGGATCTGACATCGACTACAAACGTGAAGCGCTCGAACAGCTAGCAGAACTTGCAAAAGGATTCTGGAATTCAAGAAGCCAGGACTATACAGACATAATTCCCGGATTTGGCGATTTGTTCCATCGGACTGCGAGGAAACTTGGCTATCCGACACGATACGTCAATAACTTCACGAAGCGGCAAAAGATTGGACGAACTGCGCTGTATCGCTACATGAAGCACTTTGAATATCTTGCTGAAAAGAAAAACATTGACGTTTCCAGCGAGCTTGAGATCATGAGAAGAATGTTCTACTCAGATGTCATCTGGGATGAAATTGCTAGCATTGACTACGTTGATTATGATCATTCTTACGTCTATGATCTTTCCGTGCCTGGCTTAGAAACATTTACGACATCTGAAGGCATTGTTACTCATAATACCCTTAACGTGTTTCACTTTGCCGGCGTCGCGGAAGTGAGCGTCACGCAAGGGTTACCGAGGCTGATTGAGATCTTGGATGCGCGGAAGGAGATCAGCACGCCAAGCATGGAGATCTTTTTAAAAACGCCGTACAACAAGGATCCTGAGGAAGTGAAGCGAGTAGCAGCGCTGATCAAGGAAACAAAACTGAGCGAGTTTGTCAAGGAATTTTCCATTAACCTAACGAAGATGCACATCGAACTCCTGTTGAACAAGCAAAAATTAAGCGAGGTGCACCTGTCGAAGGACAAGCTTGCCGCAAAGATCATGGAGCACATGAAGGCTGTCAAGGCGACGGTTGACGAAGACAGGATCATTCTCAAGCTGAAGTCAGCGGAAAACGAGATGATGGAGACGTACAAGCTGAAGGAGAAAGTGAAGGACCTCTACATCAGCGGCGTGAAGGACATCCATTACGTCCTGCCAGTCAAACAGCAGAGCGAGTTTGTGATTGTTACTTCTGGTTCCAACCTGGAGGATGTCCTGAAGGTCAAGGAGGTTGACACGGAACGGACGACGACGAACAGCGTCTTTGAAGTTCTTGACGTCCTTGGCGTCGAGGCTGCGCGACAGGCGATCATCAACGAAGCCATCAAGGTTATTGAAGACCAGGGACTGGACATTGACGTGCGGCACATCATGTTTGTCGCTGACGTGATGACCTCAAGCGGCACTGTCAAGGGGATCACTCGTTCAGGCATCACAGGGGAGAAGCGATCGGTGCTTGCGCGAGCGAGCTTTGAGACGCCGCTGAAGCACATCATCAATGCGTCGCTCATCGGCGAAGAAGACGAGCTAAACTCTGTCATCGAGAACGTGATGTTGAACCAGCCAGTTCCTGTTGGCACAGGATTGCCAGGCCTTGTAACCAAGGTCAAGAAAGACGTCACGGAGAAGAAGGACGAAGCATGACGCTCGCGGACCTGCGCAAGGCATTGCGGACGGAGAAGGTTGTGTTTGGATCATCACAGACCATCCGCAATCTAAAAAAGAACACGGTAAAGAAGATCTTTCTTTCCTCTGACTGCATGGGGCAGATCAAAAGAGACATTGTGCACTACATCAAGTTCAACAACGTCGAGGTTGTGGAGTTGAAACAACCTGGCGAGGAACTGGCGCTGATCTGCAAGAAGGGGTATCCGGTGACGGTCATTAGTTACTGAGATGAAGTACGACACGAAGCTCATTGGTTTGGTTACTGCTTTTGAAAACCTGACGCGGGCGAGGGTGAAGGATGCGTTCATGGACAGGCGGAATGTTCTTGTGTTTGTTGTCGAGGAAGGGGACGGCGGGAAGGCGATCGGAAAGATGGGAAACACTGTAAGGAGAATTTCCGGGATCATGAAGCGGAAGATCAGGATCATCGAGTTCAACAGCGACGTTGTTGAGTTTGTGAAGAGCGTGATTGATCCTATAAAGGACGTGACAATTGCGAAGGAAGATGCTGTTGTTGTGCTGCGATCGAAGGACATGTACACGAAGGCGCTGCTTGTTGGGCGGAATAGAAGCACTATTAACGAGGTCAACGAGATTGTGAAGAAGTTCTTTCCAGTGACTGTGAAGGTTGGCTAGAAAAGTATATAAAGTTTAGCGTCGGGTCTTTTGGCATGGGGGGCATTCTGGCGAGGGGCGTTTGGATATTTTTGGTACTTGCGTTGATGAGTTTTATTGTTTCTGCGCAAGAGATTCCATTAACGTCGTGCACACAAATTAACCAGTCAGGTTCTTATCGACTTGTGAACGATATCTACAATACTTCATTCTTTCCGTGTTTTTTTGTTACTGCCCACAATGTGAGTGTCAATTGCGCCGGTAGAACTATTGCCGCACAAAACGAAGCGTTCGAGATCCTCTACGCACAGAATGTCACAGTCAAAAACTGTAATATCACTATCCTTGGTTTTTCTGGTAGTGCTGGGATTTATGGTATTAGTAGCGGACTCATAGCACGTAATAACACCATCACCATACGCGGGGGGATCGGCATAGGAGCGACCAGTCAGAGTACTATTGAGGACAATGTGATCACTGTTGGCCAGTATGGTGGCAGTTTTGGTATCGCTATGTCCGATGGCAATAATGTCATACGTCATAACACGATTACAAGTCCCAACGGTACGGCCATGGGGTTGGACTACTTGAGTGATAATGTCTTCGAGTATAATACGGTACGAGCCGGTGCACTTGGCGTCGTCGCTCGTGGCGCGCGAAATAACATCAGTTTTAATGACATCACGGTCTCTTTTGGACCAGCAATTCTCATCGGAGCTGGCAGATACCCAGGTTTTAGTTGGCCGGATAATATAATCTCAAACACAATTCGGACAAATACTTCCTATTTTATTACGTTTCTGCAAGAAGGTTCACCATCGCCACAAAATTTCATGCATGTTATAGAAAATAATACAGGCAACGGTAAGCCAATCCTGTATTACAACAATATCCATAATCGAACGTTTGATTTCTCTGAACAAAACATCAGTGGCGTCATCATAGCGAACTCAGACAAGGTTCACGTAACCAACGCGCGATTATCCGAAGACGATGGCTTCCAGCTGTACTATGTGTCGGATAGTGTCTTTGAAAACGCCGTACATCGCTTTTCGAAAGTGACCCCGCTCTACACGATCATTGGAGACAATAACAAACTCAGTAATCTTACAGTTATCAACTATTCTGGTACTTTTGGCATTATTCTGCAAGGTAACACTAACGTTGTCGTTGCGAGTAATACCCCATCGAGTATTAGCGTTTCTGGTAACAATAACTTGCTTTCTTCCAATATGGTATTCCTAAACGTTTCTTATCTTTACCTTGCTGCAATAATGATGGGCGGAGTAAATAACACCATTTCAGGTAATACCGTTTACTTCGACGGTAATAACAATGCGATTGCTGCCATCAGTTTAGGTGGCGAGAACAACTCTATTAATTCAAACAATATCAGCGTCTACAATAGTGCTGTTGCAATTCGACTTTCTTCTTCACACGATGTTATCTTCAATAATAAAATCTCTTCAGTTGGGGAAAGTGCACTTATTTCGTCTGATGGTATGTATTCTGTTCTCTATAACAATCTCTTTAATACAAGCTCCTACCGGTATCTCCGTTCTGATCGGTATGCGAACCATTGGAACGCAACTTTGCGGCGGCAAAGAAACATTGTCGGTGGACCGTATATTGGTGGTAATTATTACGCGAGAAGTGATGGTTCGGGTTTCAGTGAGCAATGTCCGGATGCTAATCGTGACGGTATTTGCGATTCTTCACTGGTACACGGGATAGATAATACTGACTTCCTTCCTCTTGCAAAGCCGCCAACAACATCACGACCCGTCGTCCTCCTCGTCCATGGCATTTACAGCAATGACCAGATCTGGAACAGCCTTGAGGGAAACCTAACGCAGTCTGGCTTTGATGTATATCTCTTAGGTCGCGTCCTTGAAAAGGAGGGCTTTATTCCAAACAATGGCGACATCCGCCTACTCGGATTCCAGCTCCGCGACGCCATCAACAGAGTGAAAGCGCAGACTGGCGCTTCAAAGGTCAACATCGTGGCGCACAGCATGGGCGGCTTAGTAACACGATTCTACATGAGATCCAACCTCTACCAGAATGATATCAACAAGCTCATCACGCTCGGAACACCAAACGAGGGAACGCCAATGGCAAGACACGGACTCTTCGCATCGGTACTCCGAAGACTTACCAACGCTTCAAACACTATCCCTGAAAATCATAACACCGCCCGCTTCCAAATGCTGCCGAACACGACTCTTCTGCAGTACATCAACGGCAACTTCGAGAACCGCGGCGTTGCCCATTCAGAGATTGCGGGGACCTTGACCAACCCGCTTGCAACGCGTATCGAACGTTCATTCCGCAACACAACAACAGACTCCATTGTTCCTCGCGCCAGCGTCAATATACCCGGCATCGCCTGCTACGAACGCGCAGTTACGCACGCAGCCGGTCTTGGCCCAAACTACTACTACAATGATCAAATCACAATCATGTCAATACTCATGATTCTCAGTGATCAAACTCCGCCGCTATCTGAATGCCCTGAAGGCGAGCGTGACGAGCCTGAGCCAGAAGGATCCTTCCAACTGGCGACCATCGAACGCAGCATCAGTCCTAGCGAACAGCAGATGGTGATTAATGCACAGGATCTCGGAAGACAATTTGATGCCGTCATCAACTGGAGCACGGGACAGATTGACCTTGAGTTTATTTCGCCATCAGGAGTCATCGTGAACAGAAGCACCTATTCGCAGTATCCCGGAGTCTCATATGCCCAGCACATCTTTGCTGACATGCCTATTGATGAGTACCGCTTTGCATCGCCAGAGCGCGGTAACTGGTCAATTACTGTACGGGCGACAAACATACCGGAACCGCTAGTCTATGTGCTGACGCTCCTTACCGAGACTCCATTCAGGATGGAAACACGGACAGACGAAACCACCTACGCGCCAGGGCAACCTGTCATAATAACGACAAAGATAATGAACACGACCACGCCAGCGCTCAACGCAACTGTCTCAGCCTTAATTGGAAAACCGGACAGCAGCAGCACAGTTATTGGACTCTTCGATGATGGCCTGCACAATGACACGCTTCCAAACGACGGCACCTACGGCAACGTTTTTAACGAAACCTCTCAAGATGGCGTATATCTCGTCGACATTAACGCATCCCTTCCCAATGTTTTTGGTTTCCAAGAGCGAACAAGCTTCTTCGTCGAGCTCTTTCCTGATCTGAAAGTCGATGAGCAAGACATTACAATGACGCCTTCAAGCTTGACGCCTGGTGAAAATGCCACAATAAACGTCCAAGCAATCATCCACAACATTGGTGAAAAAGACGCTGCAAATGCAACTATTGAGTTTTACAACGGCGATCCTTCAATGAACGGCATAAAGTTTGGGAACGTTACTTTAGACATACCAGTAAACCAATCGATCGTAGCCTCTGCAAGCCTCCCAGTCGCATTTGTTGCAAACGCATCACTCGCGTCTGAAGGCGCATTCCTTCTCAATAGCACAATCAACCTAACAATACTTGATACAGCGCTGCGATCACGCGATATTCACGTCATAATCAGCCCATTCGCTCCCTATCTTGAATCAAATTACACAAACAACCAGGCGAAGAAGCCTCTGAGGTATGCTGATGTGACGTACGTTGTTGCGCTGTCATTCGGCACTGTTCCAGGGATTCCATTAGGCGACGGCAGAGTGATACCTCTCAATTTCGACGAGCTTCTCTTGCTGAGCGTGCAATACCCGCAGAGCGTTGGGTTTAGCAACAGCATCGGCTTCCTTGATCCACTTGGGCGCGCGAGAGCGTCCTTGACGATTCCTTTCATACCAGAGCTTCGTGGATTACCGCTCTATGTTGGATTTGTCACTATTTATCCAGCAGCTGCGATGCCTTTTGTGTCGATTTCAAATGCTGTTCAACTTCGCATCAGCTAGGCAACTGCTTTCTTCCCATCCATTGCTCATAGAATTCATGAAAATTTCCTTCACTGATTGCAGCACGCATTTCACGCATTAAGCTGCTGATGAAGTAGATGTTGTGAGCGGTTACGAGGCTCATGTATTTAAGATGATTGGCTTCTCGCTGATCGGGATCATCAACGTGCGCCTTTAACTGGATGAGTTGCGCGCGCGTTGTTGTTGTGCAGACAGGGCATCCGCTGAGAGCGCAGCGCTGGTCTATTGGTTGCTCGTCGTCCTTGTGCTCAGTTGTCTTGAGATGAAGCACGTACTCGAGATTGTGATTTGCTTTTTTCTGTGAGACGAACGCGAGCCCTCGACGACCCAGTCTCGTGGTTTCCACGCAATCGAAAGTGTCAATACCGAGAGCGACGCTGTCAAACAAATCACGGATTCTGCCGATGCCTAGGAGGTGGACTGGTTTTGCGCGATCGAGCGCTGGCATTGTCCATCCCATAACCTGAAGCATTTCCTCATGAGACTGACCGAGATAACCGCCGATGGAAAGGCCGTCAAATCCTAAACTATTGACGCGTGCTGCGCTCTTGAGGCGCAAATCTCGGAACTGACCGCCATGGACGATGCCATAGATTGCCTGTTTTGCATTGTGAAACTCGCGCGAACGTTGTTCCCACTGGTGTGTACGTTCCATGATATCTTTTGTCTCTTGGTAGTCGCGCTTTGTGTGGCACTGATCAAAGGCGAAGATGATGTCGGTTTGAAGCTGCTGCTGAAGTTCCATAGAAGATTCTGGCGTGAGTCGGAAAAATGCAGGCAATTTTCCACGTTCACGCAGCGAAAACAACACACCATCGTTATCGACATATGCTCGCCGCTCTTCTCTCTTTCTCCTTGCCTGAGCCCTGTAGAAAGCTACTTTGCCTGTGCCGTCCTCTCGCGTGTCGCCATAGGACATCACCTGAAAACCGCCGGAGTCGCTCATGGTGATTTCGCTGTTTTGAAGACCCATGCGTTCTGCAAAATTGCCCTGTTCCAAGAGATGCGGCAGTTTGGTCGCTATCTGGAATGTGTTGACCATGACTGCATGAACACCGAGTTCTTTGAACTGTTTCGGATCAATGAGGTTTACTTGGGCGTATGTTGCGGCGTAGATGAAGTTCGGCGTCTCCATTGACTTGTTATTCACGCGCAACACGCCTGTACGGGCGTTTCCCTCTTCTGCAAGGACCTTGAATTCCAAGTTTATCACCTTAGTTCCATAAACAGAAACTTTTAAAAAATTGTTGTATTCTTTCGTTCTATGAGCTCTAGCGATCCAAAGAAGCTTGAAGGAAAGGTAACAACCTTTTGGCACACGTTGAAGTATGGGGTTATGGGTGGCGTTGTTGTTTGCGCGGTAAGCTACTGCAGCACAAAATGTCAAAGAACCCCTCAGGTGCATGCACGGGGGATTTCGACACCTGCCTACTTGACCGATGTGACAGTATCTCCGAAAGTACGGCGGCAATGCGTGCAGTCTCTGGTTGAGGACTGCA
>CAYJXL010000014.1:0-21085 GCA_964374125.1 Candidatus Woesearchaeota archaeon
ACTATGCTATCGCCATTACTGGCGTGAGAAGAAGCGGAAAGTCAACGATAATGCTTCAGCTCGCAAGAAGATTGATTGACTCGGGGATTGAGCCAGCATCGGTCCTCATCGTAAATTTCGAGGATTACCGGTTCTACGATGTTTCGCTCAAACTCCTTCACGACATCTACGATCTCTACCAAAGAAAGATAGCAAGAACCAAGAAGTCCATTATTTTCTTAGATGAAGTGCATAAGATCGTTGGGTGGGAAAGATTTGCAAGGACACTGCTCGATAGGAAGGAAGGCAAAATAATAGTCTCTGGTTCAAATACAAAACTGATTAGCGACGAGTATGCAACATTGTTGACGGGCAGGCACATAAATTTGTCTGTTTTCCCTCTAAGTTTCAAGGAATTTCTACAATTCAGGGGAATGAAAGTCGAATCTGAAATGAAAATATTGGCAAAAAGAATTGAAATAAGGCGACTCCTTGATGAATACGCAGAATATGGTGGTTTTCCTGAGGTTGTTCTGTCAGACAAAGAAGTACGAAAAAAAATGCTTCTTGATTACATTGAAAGCATATTGACAAAAGATGTGGCAGAAAGGCACAGAATAAAAGAGAAAACAAAACTAAGGAACCTAGCACGTTATTATCTATCCAATGTCTCTAACAAGATAAGCTTCAATAAGTTGAAGGACTATCTGAATATACCTTTGCGAACAATAGAACGGTTTTCATACCACCTCGAAGAAGCTTACCTCATTTTTTTCTTAAGACGCTTTTCCTTTAAAGTAAAGGAACAAGAGAAAACCGCAAGAAAGGTGTACGCAGTGGACATTGGCATTGCAAATGCACTAGGCTTCAAGTTTAGTCAGGATTTCGGTAAAATAATGGAAAATATTGTGTTTCTTGAATTGATAAAGCACAACGATAACCCGAATTTTGAAGTATATTATTGGCAAGATTTTCAACAACGAGAAGTTGATTTTGTTCTCAAGGAAGATAAAAACGTCAGACAGCTTATTCAAGTGTGTTACAACATCGACGACATGAACACAAAGGAAAGGGAACTGAAAGCATTAATAAAAGCAGCTAAAGAACTTCGCTGCAAGAATTTGCTTGTAATAACCAACAATAAAGAGGGGGAAGAACGAATTGGCGGCAGGAAAATACAATATAGGGTGTTGTGGAAATGGTTGCTGAATGTTTAAGAGTGAACCGAAAGGCTCACAGAGGTTTAGGTGTATGTCGGCGCAATATAATAAATCACTATCCCAAGAATAATCCCAAAGAAGACATCAGAAGGATGATGTCGCTTGATGTACAAGCGTGAATAGCACACAATTGCAACAACCAGGGTAAACGCGATCGTAAGCATAACGTTTTGGAAGAAAGCGCTCATCTGTAACGCAAGAAACGTCGTCCTTGTCGCGTGCATGCTCGGAAAAGAGCCGGCATCAATTTTCTCAATAATGTTGCTGAATTTTTGAATCTCGGGTCGTTTCCGAAAGAAAATCAACCGCAATGGTGCGATGGTCGCATACATAAGCAATAAACCGATAAGCAAGCGCAGAACAACGTCTTGGTGTCCGGTAAAGTAAAAAAGAACGCCGAAAACGATGTAGAGAACTAAACCGCCTAAAGCAGTAAAATCCTTCAACGCAATTTCGACAACGTTGATGTTGGGCAAGAGTTTTTTCATGATACCAACGGCAAGAGGGTATTATTTAAAACAATAGGCTGAAAACATAAGATTTATATACACATAAGTGTGTATAAAACTATGCTAAGTAAAGACGATGTTATTGCTATCAACAAGGAATTCAGCAATGGAAAGATGGTCAATGAAAGTAGCCTCGAGTTCGCCGTATCGTCTGCAAAGAAGTCAAAAGACTGGGTCACGCAATTAGCATATCTCATAAGGTCAATAACGCTCGATCATGTGTTCGAAGAAGGAAACAAACGGACAGCAGTTGCAGTCATGCTTGCATACGTAGAAGCGCACAAAAAAGGATACGATATCAACAAACTAGAAAAGTTGACGATAAGGGTAATAACAAAACAAATAAGTGATATAGCAAAGATTAGGAGACTGATCAAAGATGGTATCTGGTAAGGAAATCGTCAGGTTAGCAAAAAGAATAATCAAGGAACAGCCTGAAGCCTTCGAAGCGCTATTGGAATTTGAAAGAACAGGCAAGCTGCCCAAGATAGGATACAAAACGCGAGCAAATTTCACGATAGATGAATCCCTATTGAGAAGATTTCGCGAATACTGCAAACAGAAAGGAATGAAAATGAGCGCTATGTTAGAAAGATATATTAAAGAGGAACTACAAGAGTCGTGATAAGCAAGAAGTAGCAAAAATAACAGAAAAGGTTAAAAACGAGAGAAAGTAACAGAATACAATGAATCTTATAAGCAGGATGAATGAGTATCTAGATGAGCATAGAGGGAAGGCAATAGCTTCATGTTCTTAATCATAGGTGCCATTGACCCAGTCTTCCACCTTTGTTTTAAGCAACAAAAACCTCAGCCACCAAGATACGAAGACAAAAACCACGATGGAATAGAAGACATGATCGTTGATGAAGAATATAACATTGGTATGTTTTGGCCGCTCAATAGAACACAAGAAAAAGTTCTCTACGGAGCAACTCTCAATGGAAAGCGAGTATATCTTCCAGAAGAGATTCTTAAAAAGTACGGACAATGAAGCTCAGGCGCAAACATCTGCCAATACGTGTTGAAAGTATCGCCTCGCTGGTTGCTCATAAGCGAACGAAAGTGTAAGCGACGTCAAGAATCGATAGTTCACTTGAGCTATATTGTTTCTGTGTCTTTCAAGATGTGCGAGTCCAGCGCTCGCCTGATCGGCAAACCAACGTCGAACACCTAATGACGTTGTATCAAAGTCACAAATAGTGTAACGTTCAATTTCTTCTTGTGATATGTTGATATAACCAGCGCTCATATCGCTCTCAAAATCACGCAGGTTATAATAAATACGTGCTGCAAATCCCAGATCTTCTAACAATAAGTGTTTGTGAACATCTTCCTTAAACAACTTTAATGCGGCTCGGATTGTTCCACGAATATCCAAACGATAAAAGTGCTCCTGCAGCTCAAACGATGGTAAAATAAGCCGTTTTCCTGCTCTGTTTGCATCATAAGTTCAGAGATGAAACAGATTATAATCGTTTTGAATTAAACAAATGGGCCAGGTGGGATTTGAACCCACGACACCACGGTCTTCAGCCGTGTGCGCTCCATAGCCAGTCTTTAAAAACTTCAGGCTGCGCTACCGGCCCATGTTGAAAGTAGATGCCACTGGAACTTATTTAAACCTTTTTGTATGAAAAACGGCACAAGATACAGAAGCAGGCTATAACCAAAACCTTCCAAATCAAAACATTAAAGCTTGTTCTCTAATCCTTTATTCCTGGACTCCTCATAGAACCGTTTGCCTTCCGGAGTCATATATTTCAAGATAAAATCCTTCAGTCGGCCCAAAGCTCGCAAAATATCTTCAGGTCTCATGTCATTGAACCGATCAAGATAAATGTCCATTTCGTCTCGCTCAGTAACGTAAGGAACATTTTTCCAGCGATTAGCGTATTCAGTCATCGCTCCTCCGCTCCACGAGTCTTTCCAAGAATTGAATATCAATAATATCTTTGTTTCTCCCAGCTTGCCGTTTTAAAGAAATGAGATCCTCCAATGATGCAACATAAATCTCTCGACGTTCAAGAGTCATTGTCATTCTTCGTTGAAATGCTTCCTCAAAATTGAGTGGAGAATAGATCATAAGATCAACAGCCAAGGTTTGGTCATGACGATGAAAAAAAGTAAAGACTTTCATATTTTTTTCGCGATACCAAAATGTTCTTTTTACTGGATCTTTGAGGTCATGAGCGTCAACAGGAACACGTGGTTTATAATCCATACGCGTCAATGTAGCAATAATTTTCTCAAGATTCTCGCTAGTGAGATCGGGCAGAATATCCAGATCGAAGGTCAGCCGCGGATAGCCTTGCAAGCCAACAGCAATCCCACCAATCACTAGGTATCTTGCTTCAGATTCTGCTAATCCAATCAATTCCTTCTCGTACATAGATCTACAATAAGCAAAAGAAGCTTATAAAACTTTCTGAGATAACCACTTTACAGAGATGACAAAATGTGTAATAATCACGAAAAAGGAATCTATTTAAGACTCCCTCAATCGTTTCTCGCATGGATATCCCGAAAGACTACAAGTTCCAAGAAGCAGAACGAAAGTGGCAACAGCACTGGGAAAAGTATGGCATCTACACGAAACAAAAGCATCAAAAAGTTTACTCAATAGACACTCCACCCCCAACAGTTTCTGGCCAGATGCACATCGGCCACGCATTCTCTTATGCGCAAGGCGACTTCATCGCTCGCTATCAGCGGATGCAAAATAAGTTCATTGTTTACCCGTTCGGCACCGACGACAACGGTTTGCCAACCGAGCGCCTCGTCGAAAAGCTCAAGAGCGTCCGTTCCGTCGCCATGGACCGAAAGAAGTTCCGCGAGCTCTGTCTCAAAACCATTCAAGAAATCAAAGACGACTTCATCCAGCCCTGGAAGGACCTCGGCATCTCCTGCAACTTCAAGAACTCATACTCTACCATCGATAAACATTCTCAAAGAACCTCTCAACTCTCCTTCCTTCGCTTGCATGAACAAGGCCATGTCTATCAAGAAGACAGCCCAGTTACATGGTGTCCAACCTGCCAGACCGCAATCGCTCAGGCAGAATTCGAAAACATTGAAATGGACTCGCACTTCAGCGACGTCATGTTTACAGTTCATGGAAAAGAGCTCATCATTTCAACAACGCGTCCTGAACTAATAGGCGCCTGTGTCGCAGTCGTTGTCCATCCAGAAGACCCGCGCTATAAAAGTTTCGTGGGCAAATTCGCAAAAGTCCCGCTTTTCAACTACGAAGTCCCCATCATCGCAGACCAGAAAGTCGACCAGACAAAAGGATCTGGTTGTGTTATGTGTTGCACGTTTGGAGATGCCACGGATATTTTCTGGTGGCGCGCCCATCATTTACCCTTAAAAATAATTATTGACAGAAGCGGCAAACTAAATGAGCAAGCATGCGCATATAAAGGACTTTCGGTCAGGGAAGCGCGCAAGAAAATCATCGAGGACCTCAAGCAGAAAAATCTCATGCTCAAGCAAACGCCGATCAAGCATCCTGTCAACGTACACGACAAGTGCGGAACAGAGCTTGAGATCCTCAAAACAAGGCAGTGGTTTATTCGCATCCTCGACAAGAAAGAAGAACTCCTCGAAGTAGCAAAGAAGATTACATGGCATCCAGAGTTCATGGCAAAGCGCTACGAACATTGGGTCGAGAATCTCAATTGGGATTGGTGCGTCTCCCGACAGCGCCACTTCGGCGTGCCTTTTCCATTGTGGTACTGCAAGAAGTGCTCTCAAGTGAAGCTCGCAGAAGAAAAAGATTTACCTGTCGATCCTACAAAAGACAAGCCAAAAGGAAAATGCACCTGTGGTTCCTCCGAGTTTACCCCGGAAACCGACGTCATGGACACCTGGGCAACCTCCAGCCTCACGCCGCAGATCGCATTGGGCTGGATAAATAACGAAAAAAGTTTCGAAAAACAGTTTCCAATGGACCTCAGAGTGCAGTCTCATGACATTATCCGCACATGGGCATTCTACACCATTGTCAAGGCGCTCTACACGCACAAGAAAGTGCCATGGAAGCGTATCATGGTCTCCGGCTTCGTCACGCTTCACGGAGAAAAGATGAGCAAAAGCAAAGGCAACGTCATCGATCCAATAGAAGTCATGAAAAAGTACGGCGCTGATGCGCTTCGTTTCTGGGCCGCAGGATCAAAGCTTGGCGAAGATATGAATTACGAAGAAAAAGACATCATCACAGGCAAGAAGACGATCACAAAACTATGGAACGCTTCGAAGTTCTGCATCCAGCACTTTAAAGACTTCAATGGAAAGAAGCCAAAAAAATTTGACCTCATCGACCTCTGGCTTCTCAACAAGCTCAACCACGTCATCCACGAATGCGCCAAATCATTTGAGAACTGTGAATACGCAAAAGCAAAAACTACAGTTGAAGACTTCTTCTGGCACACATTCTGTGATAATTATCTAGAAATCGTCAAGGATCGCCTCTACAATCCAAACGTCAAAGGCGCAGAATGCAGACGAAGTGCCCAGTTTACGCTGTACGCAGCATTGCTCACTGTTCTCAAGATTCTTGCGCCGATCATGCCATTCGTCACCGAAGAAATTTATCATCTCTACTTCAAGGAGAAGGAAAAAGAAGAGAGCATCCACTTGTCATCCTGGCCGATAGAGGAAAAAGCAATTGTCAACAAAGAAGCAGAACAACGCGGCGATCTCTTCGTAGATGTTTTAGCAAACGTTCGCCAGGAAAAATCAAAAAACAACAAGCCGCTCAATGCAGAGATCACGCTGGCTCTAGAAAAACATGTTCTTGAACAGCTTGAGCCGGCACTCGCAGATCTGAAGGCAGCAACAAAGGCAAAAGACATTAAGTTCGGCAAGTTCACTATAACGTTTGAGTGACAACGATATATATATATCCTCAAAGCTGACTTCAATGACGATGAAAGCGCAGAAAGAGGAGTATGGTAAGTATATCATTCTCGTAGTTTTTGTTGTAGTCCTTATTTCTTTAGAGGGGGCTGGAGGCATGTTTGCAACGTTAAACAGTCTGCGCATTCCAACATCCGGAATTGGGTTTGCTACATCAGATGCAGCCGTAACGACATTCGGCGATGAATATTTCAGCATCGATGATGCTCAGCTTTTGAAAGAACCCTCTTCGGATGAAGTATCAATGCCGCAAACCGCAGGATCCGCTCAGTTCCGGATTCAGTGCAACCGCGTTCATCAGGTTATCGGACCAGATCCATCTGGTTTACGCGTTCATCCTGTGCTTGTCCATGGATATGATAAACGAATCAGCGGGGGTGAACCAACTGTTATCGTTGCCCACACCCAGTCTGTAGGTACGACAAACTCAGCAATTGTTGCACACGATCTCGGCAAATCAGGCATCCCGCCATCACGATTTGTGACCATAGATCCATCGACAGGTGTACCGCCGTTTTTTAGTCTACAAGGAGTCTTCGCTGCTGGACGAGGATACTTTTACATAAGTGGCCCAGCCCAAGTTTGGTACGGCAGCGGTACTGATGAAATTCCTGGCACACCCGATGATGATGGAGCAATGTTTATCTCAGCCGCTATAATTTCAACCCGCCTTGCGCCGTCTATGTTGCTGTATAGTGATATTCTCCAAGGACCTACCCAACCGCGCATTAACCATATTGATCTTGGTCCGAATAACGTCCCTGGTACAGACGACATACACACGTATCCATTCCTCGACATTACCAGTTGGACTTTTGTCATGAATCTTTGGGTGAGCTCAAGAGGCTACGCCGCTGTTGAGGCATTCGATGTGAATGCACAACTGTTTGATTATATCGTCCGCTGGTGGGGGAATGATGGAAGATTCCGAACAGGTGATGAAAGGGAGTTTCGTTTGACATACTCACCCTCATCACCTTTGATACTGCCGGTAGATCTTGCACAAGATAGCGGGCACTTTAGCTGGTTTGACATAGACGCAGCAAGGACCACATATCGTTTAAATGTGTATAACACTGGCCCACTTGACAAATTGGGTGATAATGACGATAAGATCAATATGATTGCTTCAGGTACTGCGGCGTATTTTGGGTTCTATGTTATTGGTTTTTTTCCTGTCGTCCGTATCTCCAAAGAGCTGTTAGCGTATTACGTTTCTTTACCCAATCCTCAGCTTATCATCATTCAATCAGGGCCTGATGGTTACTTTGGGCCAAACCCGCAGGGGGTGAATGATGATACGCAGTTCACGATTCCTGTCTCACCCACCTTTTACGTCGGTGGATCTAGTAGCCTCAGTGTTCTTGGAAAACAAATTGTTTGGGAAGATGCAAATGGCGTTTATATCTACAATATCTGCTAACCCTGAGGAACCTTGGAACATTTGCTCATTAGCAACGGCTTTTATTTCGCCAAAAGAAAACCTTTATATCGCCATCTGAAAAAAAGTCATCTAAAGAAGGCCCTAGGCAACTTCTTTTATGAATTCCCATATGTATCTCCCTTTTTTCCCTCCTTTCAGCCCTACAGTCGCTGTCTTGCATTTATAATGCTCTGAAAAGAACCGCAGGCTTCTAGTGTCTGCGTTTTGAAAGTTGTATTTTACCTCGATTGCGTAAAGCTCTCTGTCGTTGACAATAAAGTCTATTTCCTGCCTATTTGTAGTCCTCCAGAAATTGATTGTTTTATGCGCCTTCATTAATTCTAAAAAAACGAAAGTTTCGAATGCGTTCCCTAGGATAACTTTTGGAAATTCTTTTAGCCATAAGAGATGCATCATTCCCGTATCTAAAAAAAAGACTTTTGGGTTTTTTGAAAGTTCGCTTCTCAAATTTCTGTGAAACGGAGTTACTCTCTTGATAATAAAAGTGTTTTCTAGCAAATAGAGATATTCCAAAATTGTCTCCCTGTTAATCTTAAGAGTGTTTGAAAGCTCAAGAACATTAAGAAGCTGGCCTGATTGTGATGCGAGCAGTTCGAGCAATGCGTTGAAAGCAGGTATGTCTCTGATATTTCCTATGTCTCGTATATCCTTTCGCACGTATGTAGTGATAATCTGGCTGAGGTAAACGTGCTTCTTTTCTGCAGAGCGTTCCAGGACAATTCTCGGATAGCCCCCAAAAGTGATGTATTCTTCAGCGAGCTCGACCAATTCATCATTTACTGCCTTCGTATTCTCCTTGTGCAGCTTATAAGGTTTCTCTTTAAACACCAGGAATTCTTCAAAGCTTAGGGGATAAAGTTCAAAATTGACTGTCCTTCCCACAAGGCTCTCCTTGAATTTCTTTTTGATCTCAAACGTTGAAGAGCCAGAAACGAATAATTTTATCTGGGAATAATGATCATGCATGATTTTGAGGAATTTTGTTGGATCTTCCATGTACTGAATTTCATCAATCAACAAGAAGATTCTTTGGTGTTCATCAGCCCCTTTTTGGAGGAGGTATTGAAAAACACGTTCCGCCCCTTGATTGCAGAGCTCCAAAAGATTCGGCAGCTCGAGGTCAAAATAAAAAACATTTTTCTTAAGGTGATGATCTATTAAGTACCTCAACAGATATGTCTTTCCAACCTGCCGGGCCCCATGAATCACGATGATATCCCTTGACGCGAGGTATTGCGCGATTTGGTCTACAATGTTCCGTTTGTATATCGTTTCTCCCATCTTATGTTTTTTGTATACCATAGACTACATTAAATTAGGTTTATAAATGTTCCTATGCCCTTCCAAAACCACTATGCAAGCTTCTCTACCTTCTTTCTCAATTCATCAAGAAACACGTCCCAATTTGGTCTTTGTCCTCTCGGAATGTAGTGATTGATGACGTTGGCAACCAGCACGATCTGCTCTTTTTCCAGCGTTATCCTCCCCAGCAACAATTCTTTTTTCTCTCGAGAGATTCTAACAGGAGTTTTAACAACATCAAGCAGATAGAAAAGATCAAAAAAGTCCTTGCCCTCCAAACGCGTCATGATGCATGTAATCTTCTGTTTAATAAGTTCCTCGGCATCATACACTCGAAGCAGTGCTGAATCATGAGGGACAAATCCAAAGTTTACAATCCTCTTGGTGTAGTGGGTTGCTGCGGCGCTGACATGAAACTCAAGCATTATTCTATCTTGGTGCTGCAGCGGATTGGTATAAAAAAGATCATACCGTATTACCTCTTTCATAATCCGAGGTTGAGCAATTCTAAAACCCTCAAGTTTCTCAAGAATCTTATTTGTCCTGGAAAGCGCCATTTTTGCTGTGCCTTTGAAAAGCAAATCAAAATCAATATCCTCAGAAAATCGTTTCGTTTTTATGTACACCCTGTTAATCGCAGTCCCGCCCTTGAGGATGAGGTCATCAAATCCCTGCAGGTCAAGAAGTACTTTGCTAACCATTTCATCTTTCGCAACATAATTCAGGGAAAGCTCTTCTTTTACAGCCAATCTTCGCAATTCATCAATATTCATCATAACCACCATGAAAGTATGTTCTTTTCTCCTAGGTTGTCTTGCACTTTCCATCGTTTGTTAAACATAGAGCGGCCTCGTATTGGCAGCAATTTGACAGGGTGCTTAACTCTGCGCAGAAGAAATGCAAAAACAAAGGAAGGTATCTCTAGTTTCGTGGTTTTTTTCATCAGTTCAAGAATATAACCAGTTCTTTGGCACAATGCGTTATTCTTCGTCAACGTGAAATAACGAATAAACTCATGCCAGTCAATTTTGGCGTCATATAAAGCCTTCGTTAAATTTGTAAACCCGACAAAACGAGGCTTTAAGAAACAATCAAAGAATGTCTTTTCGATGGTGGACACATAAATATCATTCTTCTTCTCGAATCCAACAAAAAGATGGTGGAGTGGAACGAACTGGATCGTGTACTGTGTTCCTTTCAATTCTATTTTCTTCCGAAAGTTCTTTGTTGCGACAAGCATAGCAAAGTCCTCGTACTCCAGCAGGTTATAATGCCTTAGTGCTGAACCAAACCCGATATATCCTTCCTTAATTCTTAATGCTAAAGTGTAGAAATCATTCAGCCTCTGAGGGTTGTAATATATATCTCTTCTTGCCCTCTGAAGGTAGCCCTTTGCAGAGAGGCTGTTAAGGAGCTTGTTCCTTTTGTTTTCCGAAAAATCAGGGAACACCTGCTGAACGAGCTCATTATCAACGAGTTTCTTGTCTCTAATAAATCCCCAAAGCATCTGCTCCACGTTTGTCAGATAGTTTTTTTTATCCATATTATTCCTTCTAAAGGAAGGTAGTATATAAACTTTTCTATAGCTTGTAGTGTTACGTGACTAGCGATCTTCAACAGAAACGCTCGCAGTCATCGCCTACAAGCAACGCCTTCCAAGCAAAAGATATCCTTCCCGGCAAGTTCACTATAACGTTTGAGTGACAACGATATATATATAACGTAACCTTATCAAAGAACAACATGCAAAAAAAGACCACGAACAACAAGACAGGTATACTCCTTTTAGTGGTCATAAGTGGGCTTGCATTATTGATGATCAACCAAAAATCAGGAAGAGCAATAGATACTATAGCAACAGACGATTTCATTGTTGCAAAATCAGAGGAACAAAATCAGAACGGTTTAATTGGATTGCCCAAACCACCGGAAATGAACTACGCAATCGGAGCAGAGCTCCGGCGTATCACTAAAAACGAAATGACAAGCATACTTGACTTCCATAGAGAAAAAGATTACATTCTTGAATTATTAATACTACCGCAGCAGAGCTTGCGGGGTATTAAACCCAAGAAGGAATAAATGATAGTGATGAAGGACTGCAACAACAGCCACCGACGCAGTTTCGGCAACTTTACAATACGCCGGCAACATTGCAGCTTGGTATTCCATCAGCAACGCGGATCATGCATGCGGAAATCGCATCACCTCGCACACCAAGCAGTACTTCTGCAGAATATTTCGTTGCGTATTATGCACTGTACCCGGGTAATGAGTTCAGGGTGTATGGTGGTGGGCCCGATGGATTCTTTGGAACGAATGATGACACAGGTGATCGTTCAATACAAGCAACGCAACCAGCAACGCAATGGGCTCCGCACCAAGCTGCTGTGAGTGCGTTCGGCGATACTGTTGCGTACGCAATGTATCAAGCCCCCTCACAATCTTTGAGTTACCTGTTTGCAAAGAAACCGGGAAATGATGGTCTTGTTGGGCTAGGTGGCGATGATCTGGTTTATGCCGCTGAACTTTTTATCCAAGGAGTACCTAATGTTATCTTTACGTACGGTAGTGGCAATGCACTTGATCTGATTTCCAATAAAGTTCTCTATGGTCTTTATAGCACACCGATCTCACGTGGCTATCTTCTGAGCAGGGATTTTGGTCCAGACGGGGTTCTAGGAAATGATGATATTTTACAAGTGGTTAATCCCGATAATCCCTACATTGCTCCCAGTAATATGTTCGGATACCTTCAAGTAGGTAGTTGCCCGTCATTCGGCAGTATTGTTAGTTGGTCTCAATCTGTACCGAGCACACTAGACTGGCAAACAAATCTTTTTGGTCCTGGGCCGAATGCATTATTTGAACCGAGGAGCTCGCCAACCTATGACGATGAACAACACTCGCTTGGCGGTAGTGGAGCCTCAGAGTGGCAAGGCCAGTCTTCAGCTGATAGTTCTTTTTTGATTGATATCTTCCGATACCCATCTCAAGGTACGATCATCAATACGAATGCCTTACTCTATGATCTACGGCCACTTGGAAGCCAGAACTGTCGTCTCGGCAGTACACCAATTTCTCAAGCTGTACCATTGCCTCCCCCTCCAGGAACGCCGCCAGGGCAACCGCCATTTATTGAGTACGTTGATGTCGATGGTCAATATACAGGATCTCAAGGATTGGTTGCCGGGTCACTTGCTGTTGTATACTCACACGTTATACCTGCACCACCACCTCGATATTATCAGACTGCAACACGCGTGCTTTTCAGGGATACTGGTCGTGATGGAAACTTTTTGAGTGGCGATGATCTTATCCGCAGCTATGACTATCCACAATTCCAGACAGGAGACGGCATCAGAGCAATGCAGTTAAAAGAGAACATGGTCGTTCTCGTTGTCAAGCGAGGTACTGCTTACAACCTAGACGTGATTCCTTTTGCTTAATTTAGAAAGAATGTTCCTAGGGTGTTTCATAGCACATACTTCTATAACACTTTTTAGCGACACCATTTAAAAGAAAACCTTTATATCGCCTTCTGAAAGTAGAACCTTAATGGATCTCAAAGCAAAACTCCAGTTAAAAAAATTCATTCGTGACCTCGAAAAGATACGTGGCCGTCATACCGAGCTTGTCTCAGTGTATGCTCCATCAGGCTATGATCTTATCAAGGTCATCCAGCACCTGCAGGAAGAACAGGGCACCGCAAAGAACATCAAGGACGCAAAAACACGCCAGAACGTCATCGATTCATTAGAACGTTGCATCCGCCACCTTCGTCTGTTCAAAAGAACGCCTCCAAATGGGCTGGCAATTTTCGCAGGCAACGTTGCAGCGCAGGAAGGCAAAGTAGACATTCAAATCTTCTCGATAGAACCACCAACGCCATTAAAGACAAGAATCTACCGCTGCGACCAGGTGTTCGTTCTTGATCTTCTCCGTGATCAGCTAGAGCACCAAGAAGCCTATGGTCTCATCGTCATGGATCGTCGTGAAGCAACGATTGGTTTGCTCAAAGGAACAGCAATCCTCGTCAAGGAGCATCTCACCTCCGGCGTTCCTGGAAAGTTCAAGGCCGGCGGTCAGAGCGCTGCCCGCTTCGAGCGCCTCATCGAAGGCATGGCCATCGAGTTCTACAAGAGGATATCAGACATTTGCAACAAGGAATTCCTTCCGAACATCAAAGAGCTCAAAGGCGTCATTCTTGGCGGACCGGGCCCGACGAAAGAATCTTTCAAGGAATACCTCAATAATGAAATCCAAAGAAAAATCGTCGCAGTCCAAGATCTCACATACACAGACGAATCCGGCTTGCATGACCTCGTCGAGAAAAGCCGTGAGGTCCTCGCAAAAGAAGCAGTCACAGATGAAATCAAGATCATGGAAAAGTTTCTCACGACGCTTGCAAAAAATCCTGACAGAGCCACCTACGGTGAAATTCCCATCCGAAAGGCGCTGGAAATGGGCGCAGTAGATACGTTGCTTGTCAGTGAAATTCTTGACACGACTGTTATCGAAGACCTCGAGCGTCTCGCAAGCGCCTCTGGAGCACACATCAAATTAATTTCATTAGACACGCGAGAAGGGAAACAACTAAAGGATCTCGGGGGATTGGCTGCGATATTGCGGTACGCGATAAACTTATAAAAGAACGGGAGTTTTCACTCTAAAATGGAAGAACGCAACAGGATAGAAGCAATCCTCTTCATCACAGGTCGCTTCATGTCGATAGAAGAGGTAGCAAGAGCCTGCGGCATCGGCAGCGTCGGCCTTGTCAAGGAAGCCCTCGAATCGCTCAAGAAAGAATATGAACAGAAGAATGGCGCCCTCGCAATTCACGAGAAAGAAGGCCTCTACAAGCTCAACGTCAAAAAAGAGTACGGCGAATTAGCAAACAAGCTCGTCGCCTCAACTGAATTCGATAACCCGACAACAAAAACGCTCGCAGTCATCGCCTACAAGCAGCCAGTCTTTCAGGCAGAAGTTATCAAGATCCGCGGCAACAAGGCTTACGATCATGTCAAGCAACTTCTCGAATCTAGTCTCATCACATCAGAAAAAAGCGGCCGCACGCGCATCCTCAAGCTCGCGCAAAAGTTCTACGAGTACTTTGACACTGCAGAAGTGAAAGTAAAGGAAGAATTCGAGAAGATCGCTGAAGCGGTGAAGAAACAAGTCGAACAAGAACAATTACAAAACCCGCAGAACGAACCTCAGGCAATAACAGCTAATGTAGCTTCTCCTTGATGTATCCAACAACAAAACCAACAACTGCTCCCACCAGGTTCCAAAGCATGTCCTGCATCGTGTCGATGTAGTCTGAACTTACAATTGCAGGATCATAATCCCCAAACCCTCTGCCCAAGAATCCCTCCCCAAATCCCGTCGTGATAAATCCATAGAACTCCACAAACTCAATAAGAACACCAACGCCCAACCCTGCAAGTATGATAAGGAAAAAAAGCATGCTATGGTGTGTTTTCTTCGCAAAGGCAAGTATAAGATTATAGAGGCTTAATGTCGCGGCATAAATACCAAACACATGCGTCACAATGTCCCAGTCAAACGGCACCGGCGGGTTCGCGTAAAACCGGAACGCCCCCATGTCATGCAGCGCAAATGCAATCACCAGCATCAAGAAGGTAAAGCTGTCAAGCTTCAAGTGGTCATAAAGAATGTACAAAACCAAAGTCAGCGCAATAAAGATGATGCTATCCGCAATGTAGTATGAATAATCAGTCGCGATGCAGTAAACGAGAACGCTAAGAAAGAAAAGTAACCCTGAAGCGAGGATAAGCACATCTTTCCACGACCGTTCCTTGAGATTAGCGAACATCATTGCACGCATCTACTTTGGTCTTGAAGCGCTGGCAAATCTCTTTTAAAAGTGTCTCCCTCGTCTGCAATCCTGAATGAGAAGTTGCATCAACGACAAGGCTCGGCGCCATCGTGATGTTGTAATCGCTAAGCAAGATGGAAACCATCGGTTCCTGCGTGAAATCCTTGTCAATGGAAAAGACAAGCAGCCTTTCCTCAAAGAGGTTCTTCAAGTAGCTCAAGATGGTCCCCTGCGGACCGCAGTCAGGACATGGCTGATCGATCGCAGACGAAAAAAAGTAAAGAACCAGCACTGCATCCTTGTTGCAGATGTCCTTGTACTGCTGCGCAAGCAGCCAATACCTAAGTTGCGCCAGGATGTACTGCCGCTTCAGCAGGTCATAGTCCCCGCGAAACTGCGAATCCTTGATGAAGTTCTCCAGCTGGTTCGCAGTGATCTGGATGGAGCGTATGTTCTTGTCCAGAACAGAAGTCAATGATGCGCAATTCTGGTTTTTGAGCAGCGAAGAAATATACAGCGTCTGCAGCTGCGCGCTGTCGTAGGAAAACCTCAGCTCGTTCTCTCGCTCCTGGACCCTGCTCAGCCGCACGCCGGTAATGCCGTATCCGACAAGCAATCCAAGTAAAAAAACGATCGTCGTGAATACCAGTGCCATAAAGTATCTCCGTTTGTTAATGGGCTGTCTTACCATTTCTGTCGCTTGCCTCGAAGCAGGTCAAAGAGAATTCCTATCCAGATAAGCACGATCAGCGGAGGATAAAAAAAGAAGTAAAACACCGGAGTCGCAAGCCCCCTTCGAAACATCTTCTCCCGCGAGCTTCTGAATGCAATGCACGCATAAAGAAGGCTCACCGCAAACGCCGCATAAATCAAAAACAGTTCAAAGTAGTCGGGATTGAGAAAGCTGAATTTGTCAGCAAAGTCCTTCCACGAAAACGCCAGGTCATAGTTGATGAAGCTCCAGTTCCGGAGTTTTTCTAAAGCTGGGCTAAAGAGATTTTTCCACCAGATGGAAACAAACACGACCGTCGACAGGAATACCGCGATCCACATCATGGGCACTTGCAGCAAGCCAAACTCGCCATACTTGCGATTGAAGATCATGTCTTTGTACTTGATGAGGTTGAACAACCCCCCCTTGTACCATCGGTTGCGCTGCGTGTAGAGCGCTTTGAACGTCCTCGGCGCCTTCGTGTAGACTAAGGTATGCATCAGCTGGACAAGCTTGTAGTCATGCTTCTGAAATCGAACAGCAATCTCCAGATCCTCTGTCAAATTGTGCTCGTCAAACCCGCCGATCTTCCGCAAGTACGCAGCACGGTAAACAGAAAATGGCCCTGGCGCAACATAAACGCAGTCAATAGCCCCCATCAGTTTCTTCAGGAAAAACGTCATCGTGTACTCGAACCACTGGATTTTTTGAACAAAGGTCGTTGCCTCAGCAACTTTTAAGCGTGGCAGCACAACTGCAACCCTGTCGTCATCAAAGTAAGGAACAATATGCTGCAAGGCAGAAGGTTCCACAAAAGAGTCTGCATCAAGGCAAATGAAAAGCTCGGTAGTGATGCGTCTCAGCGCGTTGTTTAACGCCTTTCCCTTCCCGCCGTTCTCTTGATGAATGAGCTGTAAATGCTCGCCCGGATGCTCTTTGATGTATCGCTCCACAATCCTTTTCGTATTGTCCTTGCTGCCATCATCCACGACAACCACGCGCAGGTCCTTCTTTGGGTACCGAAGCTGCAACGCAGATTCCACTGTTCCAAGGATATTCTTTTCTTCATTATACGCAGGAATGACAATGCTGACAGTGCGGTAGCGTCGCAGCCTCCTGCGTCGGTCTTCAGTGCTGTGATCGAGGTAAACCAAAAGCCAGAAGATGATAAGATACAGTCCTATGAAGTATGTCGCCCAAAAGAGTATATTCCCGATTGCCATAATGAAACAAGCAGAAAAGCTTTTTTAAAGGTTCTTATCGGCGATGAGAAAGGTATTTATACTTTCAACGCAACACACTGTAAGCCATGCCAAATTGCGAGCTCTGCGGCACAGAAGATGAGCTGATAACTGCCATCGTTGAGGGAAGCACGTTGCAGCTTTGTCGGCGCTGTAAGGAATTCGGCGATATCATCGCGCTGCCTCAGCAGCAAGCGCCGCAACCAAAACCAAAAGTAGCAATCCCCGAACCAGAAGAATATATCGCCGACGATTACGGTGCGCAGATCAAAACTACCCGTGAAAAGTTAGGTATAACACAAAAGGACCTTGCAGAAAAAATCAAGGAAAAGGAAAGCGTAATACACAAGCTCGAAAGCGGTCACATGAAGCCAAATGCGGCATTGGCGATGAAGCTCGAGCGCTTTCTCGGGATAAAACTGATCGAGCAGTACAGTCCAGAAGACAAGTCGAAGATAGACTTCAAGGACAAGGGCCTCACAATCGGCGACTTGGTGAAGCTGAAGAAGAAATAGACATGAACAAAAAAGAACTCGCAATCGCCTTATCAAGATTAAAGCCCCTCAAGAATACATCTGCATATCTCGAGCAATATGCAACTGAATGCGAGATTGCTGCCGACGTTCTCTGGTTTGCATACCTCGCTAACGACATCAAGGACAAGATAATCGCAGATTTCGGGTGTGGCAATGGTATTCTTGGCATTGGCGCGCTCCTGCTTGGCGCAAGAAAAGTGTACTTCATTGACATCGACAAGAAGGCAACAGACACAGCAAAAGAAAATGTCGAACACACCGGCGTGATGGGGGGGGCTGAGTTTCTGCAAGAAAACGTCAGCGACTTCAACGAAAAAATAGACGTCGTCATCCAGAACCCGCCATTCGGCGTCCAACATAAGCACGCAGATCGTGAGTTTCTTGTTGCAGCATTCAAAGCCGCAAGGATCATTTACTCATTCCACAAAAGAGAAAGCGCAACATTTCTGAAAAATATTTCTAGCGACAACAAGTATAATGTAACTCTGCTTAAAACCGTAAAGTTGCCTATCTTGAAGTCAATGCTATTCCACCGCAAGAAGGTCTATTACGTCAGCATTGGCGTCTGGAAATTTGCAAAGGAAAAGCTTTAAAAACTATGTCTCGGGAGTCTCGTGCATGGAACTGAACATTCTCGAAAACACCAAAAACAGGCTAAAATTTGAAATCAAGGGCGAAGGCCATAGCTTCTGTAATATGCTCAAGAGCCAGTTGTGGAATGAAAACAACATAGAAATCGCAGGATACCACATCGAGCATAGCCTCGTCTCCGAACCTGTCTTCGTCATCCAGACAGAAAAAGGCGATCCAAAGAAAGTGCTCCTCGACGCTGTTGAAGAGCTGCAGAAGAGAAACAAGGCGCTAAAAGAATCGTTCAAGAAGCTCTAGATAATTCTGTAACTGACGCTCTCAAAGAAGAGATGCAGGAATCCTTGTTCATTGGGAAATTTCTCGCCGATATATGTTCCCGGGAATATCACATAAGCTTCAGTGTCCGCCTTGTCAACCATTCCTGTCAGCAAGCCACGCTCTCGTATGCCTTCTGTCAAAAAAAAGTAGAAAGTAAGATCCTTCGCAAGCAGCCGATCAATCTCGTCATAAACATCAGCCTTCCCAAAGATTGCGATGTGCGCACGCGCCTTCGGCAATAATGAAGTCACGATGCCAGTGTCGCCAAATACGTCAATGTCTGTAGCAACGCCGCCATCATACTTCTCCTGGGTATCAAGCGTCTTGAGTTTGACCTTGTAAACATTCTTCGTCAATTCGCCATACAATTTGATCGTCACTGTCGCCGTCAACGTTGCGGCATCCTGCCTCGTCGTTCCGCCAAGAAGAACATCATATGCCTGAACATACAGGTTGGCATCGACAATGTCAACGCTATTCGAGTATAAAGTATCCGTAACCGTAGGATCAACCACCGAAGCTCCCTTGAGAATCAAATGCGCACGGCCTACAGCATCAACGCTGATCATTCTTCTGCTTTCAATCTTGCGTGCAAGCTCGCCCTGGAGCACCTCGTCGAGAAAGTTCTTGTAATATGGGTAGTCCCGGTAGCCGCTAATCTTCTTCCTGTTGATAAACACTGTCGGCAAGGTGGTGACGCCGTAAGCTCTGGCAGCATCCATTGTCTCAAAGACATTTTCGCTGTACGTGTGGGTTGCCATGCACAGTTGAAACGCCTCAATATCTAGTCCTGTGTATTGCGCATATTCCTCAAGATAGGTAAAGCTAAGCCTTGATACGTCTGCGAATAATAACTGATGGTATTCCCAGAATTTCCCCTGTTCATGCGCGCATTGTGCTGCCTCTGCAGGATGCAGGTGATACGCCTTTGTGCTTGCCGGCAGGTCACGATAGATATAGCGGATGACATCGCCATAGCGCTCGAGAATCTTCGGCACAACCTCGTTGTTGAAGCGCTGGCTCATCCGATGGGCATAGTCTCCAAAGACAATGAGGGTGACAGAAGCATCCTTGTTGCCGAGTGCGGGACCTTCCTGGAGAGAAAGAGTCTTCCGGCCGATGCTCGCCGTCCGAACAGTCTGCATCCCTTGTAACGGTCGTTCAATCTCGACGTCGGGCAATTCCTCGCTGCTGACAAGTTGCTTGCCCTGGATATCAACAAGATGCTGTCCTTCATCGCAAACACTGTCACTATTCTTGTCCAAGCAACAAGTGCCGCCAGAGAGTATGTACGGCGTGGTGCACACAACAGGCTTGCTGCATCCGCTGAGCAAAAAAGCAAGGAAAACAAGCAGGATAATCAGTTTCATGGCGCTAAAGAGGTCAACGATCTATAAAAACCTTCTGCAAGAAAATCACACAAGAGCGGTGGTAACTCTAAACAAAAGTGAAGAAAACAAGAATCGCGCTGAGGAATACTGCGGCAAGATAAACAGCCTTGTTCCACGCAAATACCTTGTGCCCGTCAAACCCATAGAATGGAATCATGTTAAACAGCGCTAGCCAGCTATTGATCCTGAAGCCATAGGCCATAAATGGAACACCTAACAAAGAAAGAGCCAAAAATAAAACCGCAAGCGCCACGTTCGTCATCGGTCCGCCAAGGCTAATAATCCCGTTCTTCCTCATGTCCACGCGTCCTCGAATGAACACGCCGCCCGGAGCCGCAAAGATAAACCCAAAGAATGACATTGCAATCATCAGTAACAGCATGCGGTTGTCAGCCCGAAATTCAGCCCAGCACCCATAACGCGTCGCAAGGAACTTGTGTGCCAGTTCATGCAGCAAGAACCCAACGCCGACAGTAAACAAAGAAATGGCAAAAACAGCAATCGCGCGCCCAAGAGAAAATTGGTCGAGCAGTAAGATAGTAAATGCCAAAGTAACTGCGATCCACGCCTTCAGCAATTCCTTGATTTCGATGGAAGAGAATTTCATAAAAAAAATAGGAAAAAGTAGTTATTAAATGTGTTGTCTACCGATCAGCAAGATTACGCAGAACATACTGCACATTTCCAAGAATTCCATCGCAATCAATAACTGCGAAATGAACTATATCTTCAAGGGGGATTTTCTTTACACGGTATTTAAGATCAGCTGGAACATTTAAAAAGTTCTTTGGATAGATACCTGCTAACTCTTCAAAATAAGGACCTATGATTAGCTTCGCATCGAGTATGCTATATGCAACCCCAACCTCTCTCCGTATAACGCCGCGTTCTTCGTATTTAACCAGAGTTATAACGCCATCCTGAAAAGCCTGTGCTCTATGCATCTCTTCTGCGATTCCAGAGTCAGACATTTCCAATGGCATACATTACAAAAGCTATTGTTCTTTATAAAACCACCGAATCAATCAGTATCTCCGAAAGTACGGCGGCAATGCGTGCAGTCTCTGGTTGAGGACCGCA
>CAYJXL010000015.1:0-20706 GCA_964374125.1 Candidatus Woesearchaeota archaeon
CGAGAACAAGAGCTGTAAAGTAAACGTCACTAACTATCTGAAGAATTACAAAGACGTATCTGGAGAGGCCTATCTTGATGAAACAGAAATAAAGAAAAGAAAGCGAAGATTATTTGCTCTTCGCAATGTCATATAACGCGCGTATAGCAACAATCGCCGCTCCTGGCGCGACAAATGTCACCACGTTCTTCAACGCATTGCCAATCATCGGCAAAAGCATCGTTAAGCTACTCGCGCTGAGCATGAATGCAATGGACGCGACAAGATACCCCTGCGCTTCGCCATGCGTCACATTCAACAGCCCGACAACCAAGCCTAAAAATGCCAAGATCCATATCGTCGTACCGCCTGCTTCCATAAACAAACCAAATGCTACCGCAATCACCAGCCCAACGATGAAAGCCAGGCTTCCTATTTTTTGCAAATCCATATTCTCAACCCCCTTAATTGATGCATATATGAGCATATTGTGTGTTTATAAACATTTTTCACTTGCGCGTGTAGTAACAGGAAAATTCAAAGAGAAGATTTATATAGGGGTGGGAGAATAAAGAGAAACACAACAAGGGGGTTCAGAATAATGAAAGCAACACAGATAGCGCTCATAAGCATATGTTTATTGCTGGCAAGCAGCCTCGTCGCTGCGCAATACAGCACCATGCGAAGAACGGCCATGACGCCGAATATGATGTCCGGCACTGGCATGATGCAGCCGATGGTCGCGAATGATCTTGTCAGCTTCATCAAGGAAAAAGCGAAGATGAAGCAGTTAAACCTCGTGTTTATCGATCCTGTTACATTTAAGCAGGTAACGCCTGCAATGATAGCCATGATGCCAAACGATAGAATCAAGGAGATTCTCGCCTCGGCGCATAATGCCGGCGTTCTGAAAACCTCAATGAACTTGATGATGGCTGAAAAAAGAATGAGCAAGGCAACGATCAAAAGACTGCCGCCAGAACAGGTTCAAGTGCTGAGATCGAGAAGTCTGAGAACGCTTGTGACACGACCTGTGCCACGTGCATCAGTCCAGGGAGTGGAAGAAAGAATTGGGCGTGCACACGAATTGCTCGACAATCCAGTAATCACAGACAAACAGCTTGACAGCATTCTCGCCAAGTGCAAGGGCACAGCATACCGAGGATCGTTCGTAACGCTCCAAAGAAGGACAGATACATTCACCAGGTATTTGGATGTCTATGGCAATCCAGACCGTGAGGTGCTGAAGCGCCTCATCAATCCTTCCTCAAACATCCCATGCGTCCTCAATGCCATAAGGAACGCGTAAGCTTTTTTATTTTTTCTTTTGAAGATGGAGCAGCAAAAATCAGCGGAAAAGAAGAAGGATCCATATCAGGAGATTGTTGATATTCTGGCAAGCTACGAAGATGGCTGCATTCCGCATGACACAACAGACTACGAGATGTAGCTAATCTCGTTCAATAAGCAATAAGCTCGGGTCCTCTAGGTGTTCTTTCACCGCATTCACGAACCGTGCTGCTGCCGCGCCATCGAGGACGCGATGGTCAAACGTCAATGACAGTGGAAGGAAAAACCTCTTTGTCACCTTGTCCTTCACGAAAACAGGCTTTTCGTAAATCCTTCCTAGAGCCATGATCGCCGCCTCTGGTGAGTTGATAATCGGCGTTGCAAATATGCCGCCCAAGCTGCCAACATTCGTGATGGTAAACGTTCCGCCTTTCAGATCGCCCAGGTCAATTGTTCTTGCTCGTGCCACGTCTGCAAGTGTCTGCATCTCCTTCGCAATGTCAAGAATGCTCTTCTCATCTGCCCCTTTGATCACAGGGACTAACAGCCCGTCAGGCGTATCAACAGCACATCCAATATTGTAATACTTCTTCAGGATGATCTCTTCACGCGTTTCATCCAATGTCGCATTCACGTATGGGTTGCCTTCTTTCATCGCTGCAATCACTGCCTTCATGATAAAAGGTAAATATGTTAGCTTGATTCCTTGTTTCTCCGCTCTCGCTTTTTCCCTCTCGCGTATCTCCACCAGATCCGTCACGTCAACTTCGTCCATATGCGTCACGTGAGGTATCGTCGTCCATGCTGCTACCATCTTCTTCGCAGTCGCTTTCCGGATGCTTTTAAACGGAGCGCGCTCAACGTGACCGTATTCATCATATTTCCGGACTGCCTGCACGCGAACCTCGGGTGTTTTTTGCAGCAAGCCTTTCGCCTTGCGAACATCGCTCTCAATCACTCTGCCGCCAGGCCCAGTGCCTGCAAGCGTGACCAGATCAACATCAAGGTCCTTCGCAAGCTTCCGGACAGCAGGCGTCGCCAAGACCTTGCGCTGCGCGGGTTTCTCCACAACAGGAACCGGTTGCTTTGTCTCTTCTTCTGGCGCCTCTTCCAGCTCGCCGACAACTCCGAAGGATTGCTTTTTTTCAGAGACGTTTGGCGTTGCACGAACAGGCTCTCCTTCCTCTGCTATAGTCACAAACACGTCGCCAACCTTAATCGTGTCATTTTCCTTGAAGTGCAGCTTCTGTATGGTTCCGGAAACAGGAGCAGGAATGTGCACCAGCGCCTTGTCTGTCTCAACTTCGGCAATTGGCTGATCCTGCATGACCTTATCACCTTCCTTGACCAGCCACTTCACCAGCTCGCCCTCGATGATGCCCTCGCCCACGTCAGGAAACTTGAACTCGTACATTAGAAGCTCACAACCTCCTCAACCGCTTTCACAACCCGAAACGCATCAGGCAGGTAATAATTTTCCAGCTTGTACAACGGCATCACCGTGTCAAACCCTGAGACGCGCTTGATCGGCGCCTCCAGGCTCAAAAGCGCGCGTTCATTGATGAACGCTGAAATCTCGGATGCAAAGCCGCAGGTCACCGGCGCCTCTTGGACAACGACAACGCGCCCGGTCTTTTTCACCGACGTCAAAATAGTATCAGCATCAAAGGGATACAACGTTCGTACATCGACGACTTCTGGAATGATCCCTTCGTGTTGCAGGATGTCTGCAGCCTCCAGTGTCGTTCGCATCATCGCGCCCCACGAAATCAGCGTCACGTCAGTCCCTTGCCGAACAACCTTCGCTTGCTCCAACGGAACTGTGTATGCTTCCTCAGGCACTTCTTCTTTGATTGCCCGGTAAATCTTCTTCGGCTCCAGAAACAGCACAGGATCAGGATCGCGAATCGAAGAAATCAACAAGCCCTTCGCATCATGCGGCGTCGACGGTATGACAACCTTTAGTCCAGGTGTATGCACGTAAATCGCTTCCATGCTTTCAGAATGATGTTCAGGCGCATGGATCCCCCCGGAATATGGGGCGCGGACAACCATCGGGCACGTGAATCGCCCGCGCGATCTCGTTCGTATGCGGGCAGCATGCGAAATCAGCTGGTCAAATGCTGGATAAACAAAGCCGTCAAACTGAATCTCTGCCACCGGTCTCAAGCCGTACACCGCAAGCCCAATGGACGTTCCAACAATTCCAGACTCAGAAAGGGGCGTATCAATCACTCGTTGCGGACCAAATTTCTTATGCAACCCTTCAGTCACGCGAAACACGCCTCCATCTTTTCCAACATCCTCGCCAAGAACAAGAACGCGATCATCTTTTTCCATCTCCTGTCGCAATGCCATATTGATCGCCTGCACAATCGTCAGTTTCTCAGCCATTCTGTTCACCTTTCTGCTTGAGAGTCGTGTTCAGGTAGCTCATCTGCTCTTGCAACAGTCTCGGCATCTTCTCAAATGTATAGCGAAATATGTCCTCAGGACTTGGCGCAGGCACAGCCTCGAAAGCCTTGACCGCCTCCTCAACAGCATACGCGCATTTGCTCTCAATCTTCTGAAAGAACTGCTCATCAACAATCTTTTTGGACAGCATGTACTTCCTCAAGCGGAGCACAGGATCCTTCTTCACCCACAGGGCAAGTTCTTTCGGATCGCGATATCGTGATGCGTCATCCGCAGTGGTATGATCGCCCATTCGATAGGTAAAACACTCGATCATCGTTGGACCGCCGCCGTTTCGAGCCTTCTCGATAGCCTCGGACACTGCCTTGTACACCGCAAACACATCATTGCCATCAACTTGAATCCCATCAAAACCGTACGCAAAAGCTTTCTGCGCCAGCGTCTCCGAAGCAGTCTGAAGCTTTCGTGGAACAGAAATGGCCCACTGGTTATTCGAACAGATGAACACGCAAGGCGACTTGAACACTCCAGCAAAGTTCATTGCCTCGTGAAAGTCTCCTTCTGACGTAGCGCCATCGCCAAAGAATGTGACAGCGACAGCCTTGTCCTTCTTAAGCTTGGCGCCCCACCCTAATCCAACAGCGTGTAGTAGCTGCGTCCCAACAGGAATCGCAATGGGAAAAGTATTGATGCTCGCAGGCACGTTATGCCCCCGTTCGTCGCCAGCCCAGTATTGCATCACCATGTGCATCGGCGTTCCACGAGCAATAACTGATCCACTTTCACGAAAAGAAGGAACCAGCCAATCCTCTTTCTTCATTGCATAGACGCCTGCGATCTGCGTCGCCTCATGCCCAAGAACAGACGCATACGTCCCCATGCGCCCTTGTCGTTGGAGATTGAGGCATTTCTCATCGAATTTGCGCGCAAGCGCCATCAACTCGTAGATTTTCTTTAAGTCCTCGTCAGAAATCTTTGGCTTCAGTTTCTCGTCGCACTTTCCAGTTTCATCAAGAATCTGCAGATAATTCACCTCAAAGGAAGCAAGCTTTTTAATGGACATATGGCCTCTTTTTCTTAGCAAAAAGATCCTAAGGATTATTTAAACGTATCTGTGCCTGCCAGATCGCCCCCATAATGTTTAAATAGCTCCACCCGTGCGGCTTCCTATGGTTGACGTAAGGGCCATTGAAAAGAAGTGGCAAAAGCTATGGGAGCAGAAAAAAGTCTTCCGCGTTAAAGAGAACCCAAGGAAAAAGAAGTTCTATAATGTCGAAATGTTCGCCTACCCCAGTGGTCCGGCCATTCACATGGGCCACGTCCGCAATTACACGTTAAGTGACGCAGTCGCTCGCTTTAAGCGGATGCAGGGCTACAACGTCCTCCATCCAATTGGTTTCGATGCATTTGGTCTTCCCGCAGAGAACTACGCAATCAAGCATGGCATCAATCCTGAGAAGTCAACATTCGACAACATCAAGGGTATTATCACGCAGCTCAAAAGAATGGGATTCAGCTACGATTGGTCGCGCTTAATTTGCACCTGCACTCCTGAATACTATAGATGGAATCAATGGCTTTTCTTGAAGATGTACGAAAAAGGGCTCGCATACAAGAAAAAATCCGAGGTAAATTGGTGTCCCTCATGCAGCACCGTATTGGCGAACGAGCAGGTCATCGACGGCAAGTGCTGGCGCTGCAACTCAATCATAGAACCAAAACTCCTTGACCAATGGTTCCTGAGGATTACTAACTATGCTGATGAACTCGAGCACGAGCTCGAGCATTTGGAATGGCCAGCACGCGTCAAGACCATGCAGAGGAACTGGATAGGCAAGAGCAAGGGTCTCGAAGTGTACTTCCTCGAAAAAGAAACAAAGAAACCGCTTCCAGTCTTCACCACAAGGCCGGACACAATATTCGGAGTGACATGCATCATTCTAGCGCCAGAGCATCCTGATGTGCTAGAACTAATAAGAGGAACATCGAGGGAAGAGGAAGTTATGCAGTTCATAGAAAGAATCAAGAAGCAGGGCGCTGAAGCAAGAGTCAGCAAAGAAAAAGAAGGCATGTTCATCGGAAAATACGCAATCAACCCCGCAAACAATGAAAAAATTCCCGTCTACATTGCAAATTTCGTCCTCCCAGAATATGGCACGGGCATTATCATGTGCGTCCCAGCGCATGACGAGCGCGATTTTGACTTCGCAAAAAAATACAGCATCCCAATCAAATTCGTCATCAAGCCGCAGCATAAAGAACCAAGCGCAGACAAGGCCTACATCGATGATGGCGTCCTCTGCAACTCAGGCCAATTCAACAATCTTGATAATGAATCAGCAAAGGCAAAGATCGCCAAATATCTCGAAGACAAAGATCTTGGCAAGCAAATAGTTCACTACAAGCTTCGTGACTGGCTGATCTCCCGTCAAAGATACTGGGGAACGCCAATCCCTATCGTCTATTGCGACAAGTGCGGCACCCTGCCAGTGCCAGAGAAAGACCTTCCGATCACGCTGCCAAAGAACGTCAAATTCACAGGCAAGGGCAATCCGTTAGATCAAGCGCACAGCTTTATCAGGACGAAGTGCCCGAAGTGCAGGGGAAGTGCACGAAGAGAGACAGACACCATGGATACATTCATCGACAGTTCGTGGTATTTCCTCCGCTATCTCGACCCGTCAAACAAGAGCGCTCCAGCAAAGAAAGAAAAGGCAGAGCAGTGGATGCCAGTTGATCAATACATCGGCGGCATAGAGCATGCAACAGGCCATCTGATGTACGCAAGATTCTTCACCAAGTTCATGCGCGATAGCAAGCTTTTCAACATCAATGAACCATTCAAGAAGCTCCTCTGTCAGGGCATGGTCACTCTCGGCGGCAAGGCAATGAGCAAGAGCCTCGGCAACGTGATCGACCCGATGACCATCGTCGAAAAGTACAGTGCAGACACGCTCCGCATATTCATCCTCTTCATGGCCTCACCGGAAAAAGACCTTGAATGGAATGACGAAAGCGTCGAAGGAACATTCAAGTTCCTCAAGAGAGTAATATCGTTAAGAGAAAAAACAAAGCCTGTAGACAACGCAAAAGACAGCTACATCAGAAGCAGGTTGCACTCGACAATAAAAAGCGTGACAGAATCAAATGAAAGCCTGCAGTTCAGTTTGTCAATCAGCTCATTGATCGAATTAACAAACATTCTGCATAAATACAAAGAAAGAACCAGTCAGAAAACGCTCAAGGAAGCCTTAGAAAGCCTTGCTCTAATGCTCGCCCCATTCGCACCACACCTCTGCGAAGAGATCTGGGAAAAGCTGGGCAAGAAGCCATTCATTGCAACAGCAGCATGGCCGAAATCAAATGAAAAGCTTATTGACAAGCGCGCCGAATCTCTGGAAGCAATCTCTGCCAACGCAATATCAGACGTACAAGAAGTAATCAAGTTGGTCAACATCAAGCCTAAGAAGATAACATTGTTCATCGCTGAAGACTGGAAATACGAAGTTATAAGAAAACTGCATAATGAAAAAGAAAGAGACTTCAATATTCTCATCAAAAAAGTAATGGACAAGAATCACGGCCAGGAAATTGCAAAGATTGTTCAGGCATTCATCAAAGGCAACATGCGCACATATGACGTCTCTAAGAAGGAAGAATACGAAGTTTTCAAGCAGAATGCACGAGAGCTCAAGCGCATCTTCAGTTCCGATATAGAAATAAAGCTTGCAGAATCGTCCAGTGAGCAGAAGGCAAGGAACGCTCTGCCAGGAAAACCTGCAATCCTCTTACAGTGAGTCCTTCGTCCCGCTAAGCACAGCAACAACAAGCGCAACCAGCCAGACAAAAAGCGGCAGGACATTGCGAACAGACAATGAAACGGGAAGGAACAATGCCGATCCAAGGCTTCTCGTCCCAAAGGCAAGGTCGCCGAAGAACACAAGCGTCAGCGCCGCAAACGCGGTAAAAAGAATAACCATGGCAAGCGCACGCTGCAGTTTTACAAGACGTCCGGTCCAGAACATGTAGAAATACACCGCCATGGTTACGACAATGAAATAAATGCAGAAGAGGGCAATGATTGACTGAATGTAGCTCTTCACAAGCGGCCCTAAAACCATAAAAAGGCAACGTGCCTGTGTCTTTTAAGTATTTCCATGGCAAAGATCACCATTGATGCGGAATCAGAAGGAATGCGCGCGGATAAGTTTCTTCGCAAGCATCTTCCGCGAGCGGCGCTCTCATTCATTTACAAGTCTATCAGAAACGGCATATGCAAGGTCAATGAGAAAAAAACAAAGCAAGGCTATAAACTCAAGAAAGGCGACGTTATCGACATCAGAATAAAAGATGACGAATTCAACAAGCTAACGACAAAAGAAGCAACACAACAAGTGAAGAAAACATTCGATGTTGTCTACGAAGATGAAGACATCCTCATCGTTAACAAGCCCCCATTCCTTGCCTCACAGCCAGGCACTGGCGTTGAGCAGAATAATTTGGTAAACCAAATAAAAACTTACCTCAAAGATAACAAAACAAAACCAGCATTGGCGAACCGACTTGATCGAGGAACGTCAGGTATCGTTGTTGCTGGAAAGAACCGGAAAGCGATCTTGGCCTTGTATGATCTGTTCAAGAACAAGCGCGTAGAAAAATACTATCTCGCGCTTGTTGAAGGAACATTCAAGGAGAAATATGGAACATTGCATTCCTATCTTAAACGAACAACAGAAAAGTTCCAGCACAAAATGCTCGTGCTTCAACGACCAGCCGAAGGCGCAGTAGAAGCGGAAACGCACTACCGTGTTCTCAAAGAGGCAGACCGTCATTCGCTACTCAAACTCAGAATAACAACTGGAAAGATGCACCAGATCAGAGCGCAGCTAGCAAGCATAGGTCATCCTGTTGTTGGCGACGTCATCTACGGAAACAAAGAAGCAAACAAGCGCTTCAAAAAAGTTCTTCGAAGGCAGTTCCTCCATGCCTGCAAGATCAGGTTCGAGCATCCTTTTGCGAAGAATATCATTGATGTTGAAGCGCAATTGCCAAAAGATCTAAGGAAAGCACTCAAGAAGATAAAATCACACGACAGTTAGTTGATGTGCCATGCAGATCTCAATGGCTCACTTTAACGCAATAATGCACTGTCGAAGATACCTTTATATTGTACACGTGCACTCTGTCTTTATGAAACTTTGCTGCTCCTGGCCTTGGCAATCCTCATGGCAAGCTGTACTATACCTGAAAAACGGGAACTGAAACCAATACCTGACGATCCGAAGCTAGCAAAAGCAACCTTTGCTGGTGGTTGCTTCTGGTGCATGGAGCCGCCATTTGAGAAGCTTCCTGGCGTAGAAGCAGTGATCTCTGGATACGCTGGCGGGACAGAAATCAACCCGACGTACGAAGAAGTCTCCTCAGGAACAACAGGTCACGTCGAAGCAGTCCAGGTATACTACAAGCCCGACATGATCAGCTACGACTCGCTCTTGGATGTCTTCTGGGAACAGATTGATCCAACCGATACTGGCGGTCAATTCGTAGATCGTGGCAGGCAATATACAACAGCAATCTTCTACCATGATGAAGCACAGCGCATGCTTGCAGAAGAATCAAGGCAGGAAATCCAGAAGATGTTCGACAAACCAATCGTCACACAGATTATTTCTTTCACGACGTTCTATCCGGCTGAAGAGTATCACCAAGATTATTACAAAAAGAATCCAATTCGCTATAAATTTTACCGCGGTAACTCAGGACGAGACCAGTACATAGCGAAAGTGCGGGGTGATGAGCCAGTGTACCAGAGGCCGTCTGACGAAGAACTCAGGAAGAAGCTAACGCCCAGGCAATATGAAATTGTTCGTGGTAATGGCACGGAAAAGGCATTCGAGAATGAATATTGGGACAATCACCGGGAAGGCATCTATGTGGACGTCATTTCAGGCGAACCATTGTTTAGCTCGAAGGACAAGTTTGATTCTGGAACTGGCTGGCCCAGCTTCACAAAGCCGCTCGAGCCAGAAAACATTGTGGAACGCGAGGATCGCGGTTTCTTCATGAAGCGCACCGAGGTTCGGAGCAAGCATGGCGATTCGCATCTTGGTCACCTCTTCACTGACGGCCCAGAACCAACAAAATTGCGATACTGCATGAACTCAGCTGCGCTTCGCTTTATCCCGAAAGAAGACTTGGTGAAAGAAGGGTATGGAAGATACAAAAGGCTTTTTGAGTAAGGCTACCGTGCTCCAGGATTAACAGGTGGTTTGTATCGATTTCTGTTTTTTTATCAGGCGCAGGCAAACGTTTATATAATTAAAAGTTAGTGACATGCGCATGTATAAAAAGAGGAGGATCGCGGCGTTTGTAGTAATTCTTTCCTTAGGCATAGTTAACGCACAAAACTTCCCGGGTCTCGCACGCGACATTCCCATCGCCGTGAACACGACAGACTGTCGTTTCTATGCAACAAGTGGCCACATTGGTGCTTCTAGTGACGGCACATGGGTAGCCACTTGGATTGACAACAGAAACACGCCAGGATCGACCGATTGCTTCACAGGCTGCACATTATTTTACAAAAAATTCGACCAGGGCAATACACCCGGCCAGGAGGGTACATTGAGCACACGCGCGATTGCTACGCGCATTATAACTGACACTCAAGGAGATGTGTATATTCTCTATACAACCTATGAAAGCGGAAACCGACCGATGACGCTCGCAAAGATCCAGGGCAACACCATCATATTTCAACGGCCAATCACGACTGAGAATATCATCGACTTCGACTTTGTAGCAGGAAGCGATGGTCATTTCGCAGTCGTGTACATTATTAATGGTGGCGGAAAAAGGTTTATGCGAATCAGTCGCACTGGTTCCATCGTCCTGCCATCGGTAACACTACCGGCAAATCTTCTCAACGTCCTTACCATCAGTGGATCATTTACATCAGACCTGCAAGGGAACCTTTTCTTCTTCACAAAAGAGTTCTATGGAACCCAGCTCAGAGCTGTCTATTACAAAGTGAACGAACGCGATGGTTCGATCGTTGGAGGAGCCATTCGCGTCGGGCCAGACGGCATAAGCGCAGCATCAGATCCGAAGTACATTATGTATGCAAACCAGAAGATTCACATGCTCTGGATCGAGCAAACAAGCCAGGCCCAACTGTATTATGGACAATTCAATGCAATAACAAATCAGCCTATTGTTCCATACAGAAGAATTTCTTTGAATACGAATGGGCAAGGACATGCGCAATTCCCATCGCTCGCAGTAACAAGCGACAATCGCGTGAATATCGGTTATCTTGAAGGCTCGCCATACGACCTTCTTTTCGCACAGCTTGATCAAGACGGCGCTGTTCTTGTTCCACCGATATCATTGCTCACAACGCCGCGGCCGGTTGCCACGGCGCTCACAAGGCTCGCACAAGTAAATGACAGGCCGCATATCATCTGGAGCGATTATAGGCATCAATGTCAAGGACAGTTCGGACCAACCGTCCTTTACGCTACGGTGTACCGACCAACAATCACGGGCGTCGACAACCCAAACATCGGAAGATGTACAGCATACCAATTGAACGCGTGGCTTAACAAGAACGAGAATTACTTTGCAGCGGCTTCGCTCGGAACAGTGCCCGGTATCATTTTAAGCAATGGGCGACGAGTTCCCCTGAATCCCGACGCGTTGTTTTTCCTCTCTTCATCAATCTTCACCCAGCAAGGTATACTTGACAATAGCGGTCAAGCGACATTAAGATTGAGTCGATTACCAATAGGTCTTCCCGAAGGATTGACGTTCTATCTCGCTTTTGTTACAATTCGTAATGGCAATATTGCCGCAATCTCCGATCCGAAACAATTAATAGTCACAAATGCATGTTAGACTACGGTTTAACGAGCGTGCATTTGTTCTCAACGCACTTCGGTCCCACCTGGCAGCTCCAATCGTTTGAAATAACCTGCGGGCACATGATCTCTTTGCATTTTTGTTCCAGCGTATTCGTCCAGTGTGCAACATGCTCCTTGTTGATAACGGCAGCTTGACCACCGGCACTGCAACCACAGCAATCTGCCTTTACTTTCGTGCATTCATCGTCTCCCCGACAGATCCTAAGGCTTGTTGTGACTTCCGGAAGAACATCGGAGTGCTGAGGAACACCAATCGGCGGCTCATTGGAAGGCCGTTCAATAATGCTCTTGTCGATGACTGGCGGAACTATGGGCGGCTCATCAATTGGACGCGGGACTGCATAAGGTAAGGTATTGCATGCGCTCAGAACAAGCAACAATGATGCCGTCAACAACACAAATCTCATAAAAAAGAAAAGAAAGAAGTGTATTTAAGACTTTGCTAGCGCGCAGCAGCTAAACACGTACCTAGCGCGGCGACAATGCCACCAAGTGAATCAGGTTCGCGACACCGTTGTCAATGTCAATCGAACCACGCGGAGTCATCTCAGTCTCAATGATGCCGCCAACCGCCGGATCCATGAAGGAAACATTAAAGTTGCCGTTTGCATTCGGCCGGTCATTCACGTTGTCAATTGCCATTGCATGCGACCACCCAAGCTGTTTGTGAACATAAAATCCAATCATCAACTCGCCGCGTCGCATTTCCGTGATAATGTCGCCAGCAGTCGCATTTCTGCCATAGAGTGAGACGTTTGTTCCACTGATAGTCACATTTCGCTGTTGCCCTATAATTGGATTGCCGCCAACAGTGATGTTGAAGAAATACCAAGAGACAGTGAAGTTGCTCTGCAAGTTGCGTTTCCTCAAAAATCTGATCCAGCCGCGCACCACTTCAGGCGGATCAGTTCCGTCATTGTTTGTTCCAAATTGTGCTCGCAGCTCATCAACCTGGCTTACGAGACTGCCGTTCATGATGCCGCGAAATCTCGTGCGGTTCAAGAATTCGACAATCGATGCGCCAGACGACGGCGCGCAGCTGTTGTTGCCCCAGTGAGTCTGGTTAAACTGGCCCACGCCCGTCAAGTTCAAGACCATCGTCGCAAAATGGGGCGTTGAAAACCGAATGACAGGAACCGGAGAACATCCGTAGATTCTGCTTGGTCCCAAGACAGGCTCGCCTGCAGCGATCGCAAACCGTGCAGAATTTGAGATATCTCGAATGCCCGACGGCGCTCTCGGATCGATCGTCACAAACGCCGCATAAACCGTAAGTCCGTTCAGTTCAGGGATGTGCGGCAGCTGCATGAACGCGGTTGCGCTCCCGAAAGGTGGAATAACCCCAACGCTGTTAAAAAGACCAATTGCCTGCGGCGCTTGTAGTGATAAAAGCAGCAACTGATCCAAATTCAAGGGAATGATTCTTCGGTCAGGGAGCATGATACCCGGTGTATTGCCAAACGAAAGAGCAAGAACGTAATTCAAGCCGGCACTTAAGGGTGCAAAAAGACTAAAGAAGACCATCCCGCCAGGAACTGGATTGCCGCTGACTTGCAGCTGTGCAGTTTGTGCTGACACGCTCAGCGCCATGATGACAATAAGTGCTGTGACTACAACGATTCTATTCATTCATGCAACCCCCATTTTAGTTTATGCAGTATCGCCAGATTCTGCATTGTCAACCGACGGCTTGTTCTGTTCGTATTCGCGGGCTTTCTGCACCATCAGCTCAACAAAGTCCTGCTCGTCCATGGACTCGTACTGCTGCTGGAGCTGCTGGTACTGGTCCTCAGACAAGACCGCTCGCAAGACAGTCTCTTCCTGCGTGGTAACTTCTTTCTTGCCCTTGGACGCTGCCAGAACCGCCGCTGTAATCACTAACAAAACTAACGCTCCGATAACGACTGATTTAACTTTCATGCTCCTGTTATAGAAGATGACCTATATAAAGATTGTTATCGTGGAGGATATGTGTAGTATCATAACACGACCGTGTATATACGACAACACTACACCACTGTGTGCTTGTCTCTTTCATGAATATATCTCTCTTCTCCGCAAATTGTGTTCCCCAGTGCGCTTTATCCTTCCTTAGGTTTTCGTATATCTTGTTACCTATGCTTTGAATTATAGAAATGGTTATAAGCTTCTTCAAAAGCTTGTTTTGCTTGGGGTTAAATCGTGAAGATATTTGGAATTATGCTGGTTGTGTTTGTTGTTCTTGTAAGTACGCAGATAGTTTCTGCGACTAACAGTTGCTTCCCAACCGACCCTGAATGCGGCCCAATACCTACAAATAACTGCGATGTACGACGAAGTACCACATTCAATCCAGGAGTCTACAATCTTCAGGAAGGAATTGATATCTGCGCAAATAATACTGCGCTCGATTGCAACGGAGCGTTACTTAGTCGCAGCGGGACAGCACTAGGTCGAGGCATTGACCACACGTTGCCTATACCATTCGCGTCAATATCAAATGCTATTCCCATTATTATAATGCCATGAACAAGGTGAGATTAATATCGGAGAAAGAGAAAGTGATTATGCTAGCTGCCATTCTTGCTGCGTTTTTATTGCAGATACACCTGGTTGAAGCTGAAACGATCACGTCGAGGGACATTCAACAAACCATATTCCAGAACGTCATCGATCCCACTCAGTTCCCTTGTAGTCAGTCCGGGGGTATCCTTAATCCATCGGACATTGTTGTCAGGGAGAAGGAAGTCAATAGTTTTCATGAATACATCAAAACTTTGCCGTTTTAAACTTTCTGGTTCAATAAGATTATCAATTTTGATAATTATATTCAAACAAATAGTTAATAGTGTCCAAGTTGAGATACAATCAATTTACAATGCCGGCAGCGCAGGGAAATGCAAGCCCGTGCGCCGCAAACACAAAACAGAGATTATCTGCTTCCGATCTCCTTGCCTACTGAGAATATCGGCCTGAATGCGACAGTACCGCGTTCGTGGAAGAAGCACTCTGAAAAAACAAAGCCCCTCTTCGGCTTGTATTTATCAAGAAAACTGGAAAACGATTTTGTCAGCTTCTGGGCTTTAATGTTAGATTTGACTTCTATAGGAATAATCGCTCCTTTATCTTCTACAACAAAGTCAACCTCTGCTTTTGACTTTGTCCTCCAGTACTTAAGATCCCTGCCGCTCTTCGCGATCTCAGACGCGACAAAATTCTCATACAGCCCCCCTTTGTCCTGCCTATTGCCGACCGGCTGAAGATTCTTTATGACAATATTCCTAAACCCATTGTCCAGAAAGAATACCTTCGGTGCCTTTACGAGTTCAATCCGTTTATTCGTAAAAAAAGGTTGACTCTTGAGGATAACAAATGTTTTTTCAAGAATGTTCAGGTGATGCAGGAGATCTTTGTAATTAAATCCGGTTATACTTGACAGCTCATTGTAATTAATAATGTTCCCGATTTGGAGCGCTAATGCGTTGATGAGCTTGCTCAGTTTATAGTCTCCAGGTAGGTTTAGGATTTCCTTGATTTCCTTAAGAAAATAAGTGTTATAGATGTTCCGCAGTACAATCTCCTTTTCTTTTTTTTCTCGCGAGATGACGACGCGCGGATAACCGCCAAAGACGCAGAATTCATTAAAGCGAGGGACGATTTTTGCGATGATGGGCTCAGTTAGCTTCTTCTTTTTGTAGATACTTGTGAACAAAAACGGTTCCTTATAACTGAGAAACTCCTCAAACGAGAATGGGTGCAGATTAAAAACAAATATCCTTCCAACGAGGTACTGGATGCTTTGTATGGACAGTGCACTGGCGGAAGAACCAGAAAGGATGACTTTCGTTGAGTGATGGTCATAAAGGTGCTTCAAAGTCTTTCCGCCCTCTTCTGCATATTGAAATTCATCAATAAAGAGATATTTGTATGGTTTCACGTATAGCTCTACAAATGAGTCGATATCTTCGTTGAATAACTCCAGTGTTTCCCTGTCTTCAAAGTCCAGAAAGACCGCGTTATCCAGACCATCAAAAATGTGCTTAAGTAACGTTGTCTTTCCGCACTGTCGTGGTCCAACAACAGCGAGTATTTCTCTCGCTTTGAGGCCTGCTCGCAAATTGTCTTCCAAAAATCTTCTTATGTACATTTTAACCCTGCTGAACTTTATTTATCTACTAGATTAGCGGACATCATATATAAAGCTTTCTGTGCAACGCGACCTTCCCAAAGCGTAGAAGAGATGAAAACATTCATGTCAAAAACGACAGACATTCTCAGTTTCCTCAAAATATTTTCACATGCCCAGAATATCAGACTCTCTAAGCCTCTTTCGCTCAAGATATCCTCTGCCTTCCTTGGCAATGGTCTCCATGCCTTTGATTAAGGAACGTTTGGAGGGTTTGTCTATCTTCTTTAAGATGACGGTATCCTTGTTGCCTGTGTAGGATATGTGTAGGGCCATAACGCGACCGTGTATATACGACAACACTACACCACTGTGCGCTTGTCTCTTCCATGAATATATTTCTCTTCTCCGCAAACAGTGTTCCCTAGTGCTATTTATTCTTCCTTAGGTTTTCGTATATCTTGTTACTTATGCTTCAGCATATGCTCTTTCTCGAAAGCCTTGAGCTTTTTGCTGGCAGTCGCTGGAGCGATCTTCACGAGGAATCAGTATCAAAGCGGCCAGATTAGCGAATTGCTTGCTATAACATAAGCGATTTCTTTATAATTTGCAGTTCATCGCTCTGCAGTATTGAACACAAAGCATTTCGTAAGATTCTGGCTTCCGGTTATCCTGTATATGATCTTTACAATAAGAAACAATTGGCTAAATTATCCTGAGCGAACAAAGTCTCTCGCTATTGCACAGTGCATTATCATAAGCGAGAGTCGCGTAATTCGCTATAGTCAATCATCAAAAACAATCGTTTTTATTTAAAAACAAAACGTTTAAAAAGTGCAATAATAATAACAGTCGTATGCAAGGTATCGCGTTTCTTAGCGTCCTGAAATTCTTCCTCGAGAACCCTTACGAAGAGTTCTACTTGAGGCAGCTAGCAAAACAACTTAAATTGAGCCCGTTTGCGATTAAGAAATACGCGGACCTGCTAGTCAAGGAAAATGTTATTGCTGAAGAGAGAAAGGCCAATCTCCGCTACTTCAAGGCGAACACTTCGAACTTGTTCTTTAGGCACCTGAAAATTGCATTTAACGTGCAGTCTATTGCAAAGTGCGGGTTGCTCGACTTCTTGAGACAAAACCTTGCCAACGTCTCAGCTATTGTCCTCTTCGGGTCATTGGCAAAAGGTGAGAACGACAGAAACAGCGACGTTGACATTCTTGTTATAGGAAAAGAAAAGCGCCTTCGCTTGGAAAAATTCGAGGAACTGATTAACAGAGAGGTCACGCTCCACGTTTTTAGCTGGAGCGAATGGAATGCCAAGGTGAAACAAGACAAAGCTTTTTATGCTGAGATTATAAGCCATGGAATACCCTTATATGGAGAACTGCCGATAACAAAATGAAGATTACAAACATCGCTGATTGTTTTAAGTTCAGGCTCTTGCGAAAAATCAAGCCTGACAAAGAGAAGGCTAAACGATCGCTCGAAATCTCCGAGCAACGACTAAACGAGGCTGAGAAAGCTCTTGAGCTCAATATCTTCCAATACACCATCATTGAAGCTTACATGGCAATGTTCCATGCCGCTCGTGCCTTGCTTTATAAAGATGGAGTCCAAGAGAAAAGCCATTTCGCCATGTCCATCTACTTCAAGGATAAGTACAGCGATAAGATTCCGTTGCATATTCTGAATTTTCTCAACATCCACAGGACTGAAAGGCATGAGGCAATGTATGGGCTTGAGTACAAGCCAGAGAAGCAGGATGCTGTACTAGCGATCGAGGATGCAAAAGTCTTTATCGAGGAAATCAAAAAGAATGCCTATGGAGCATATCCAAATAAGTGATACTTTATGAACATAAAGCATTTTATCAAGTTCTGGCTTCCCGTTATCCTGTACATGATCTTCATAGTCTACCTTTCGTCACTGGAATTCCCAGAAAAGCCGAAGGTCCACGTAGCAGACCGTTCCTTCAAGGTGTCAGACATTGTCCTCCACGTCTTAGAATATGGCTTGTTAAGCGTCGTCCTTTTTAGAGCGTTTCACAACTCTCCAGCTTACCTAAAAGAAAAAGCCATTCATCTCACATTAATCGTGGCGTTTCTCTTCGGCGTGTTCGACGAAGTCCATCAGACGGTCGTCCCAACAAGGTTTTTCGAAGTAAAAGATCTCATATCCAATACTGTCGGCAGCTTCATAATCCTCCTTACCAGGAAGATAAAGATCCTCAGGCGCTAGCGGCTTTTCGCAGCAAGGCAGTCTCTCTTATTTTACATTTGCTTGCGCTGATGTCTTTATCTCGTCAAGAAATCTCTTCAGCGTCTTCGGCACATGCTCTGGCTGCGTCTTCAAGTAGACTGCTGCAAGCTCTAATACATCCTTGTCATGCCCTTCTGTTCTGTCTCGAGATGTAAATCTTAGCTCCCGCTGCTTGCCCTTTTTAACAACATCTTTCCATGTCTCAAAGAGTTCTTTCGCGCGAGCTGGAACAAGCTCTTTACCAATATGGAGTATCTTGGCAGCCTCCTGAAGCACAACAGATTCTTGATTCTCCAACTGTAGCGATGCCTTTCCCGCAACGTACTCCAAGCGCACAACGCCATCAGAAATCTTTGTCGCCTTCAGGACCTTGATAGTGCCTGCCTCAAACGTGTTCTTCAAATGTGTTCCGCCGCACGCCTCAACATCAACCTCAGGAATTTCCACAATCCTTAACTGTTTGCCAGGAACGACACCGCCCTGGTAGATGTTCATCCCGAAAGTTTTCTCCGCTTCCGTCCTCAGCATAAACCTCGCATACAATGGTATTTTCTCCGCAACAATCTTGTTCGCTTCCTTCTCAATAGCAGCAATCTCCTGTTCAGTCAATGCTTGATAGTGCGTAATATCAATCCGTCCCTTTTCCACGTCCTTGTACGCGGAAGCCTGGTTGACATGCGGTCCCAGCACGCGCCGCGCTGCCGCATTGATGATGTGCGCTGTCGTGTGATGCTGCGCAAGTTGAACCCGGCGTTCCTTGTCGATAACACCGCGCACTTCCTGTCCATGTTTGAAGTTTGCTGGTTTCTCGAGCTTGTGCACAATCACGTTCCCTTGCTTAAACACATCAACAACCCTCGCATCGTTGATCATCCCAACATCATATAACTGCCCGCCAGACGTCGGATAAAAACAAGTTTGATCCAGAATGAGATGTTGTCCGGTCTGTTTTACAACCTTCGCAGTAAATTCTGTTTTCTCATAATCATCAAAATACAGCGCCTTCGTTGGCAGGACATCATGAAGGTCAAACAGCAATTCCTTCTTCGTCGCATGCTTCTGTTCCGTTTTTTCATGCAGCTCCGCAACCTTTACGTAAAAGTTTTCTGGAACAGTGATATATTTACCAGTCTTCGCAAGTTCTTCCCGAACAAGTTCTGGTGTCACGCCCTGTGTGTCATACATTTGCAAAAGAAGCTTCTCTGTAATCGGTTTGCCCGCAACAGTTTTAATGATTCCCCACACCTTCTCCTTTGTATTTTGGTATTTGACTTTCTCATGGTCCAATATCGCCCGAACGTCATCAATGTGTTCAGACAGTTCAGGAAACAGTGGTTTGAGCTCGCGTGCATGCCACTCGCAGACGCTCGGAAGGTCAATATTCCACCGATACTTGTCAACAAAGCTCAGCGCTCTTCGAAGAATGACTCTCAGGTTGTATCCGCCGCCGGTGTTGCTGGGAAGTGCGCCATCATGCAGCGCCACAAGCAATGCTCGCGAATGTTCCGCAATGGAATAAAGAGCTGCTAATGCGCTTATTTGCTCACGTAAATAAGTGACATCTTCATTGATTGATTTTGCGACCTTTAACCACGCTTTGTGGACATCCTCAATTTCGTCAATATTCAAGGAGCTTGCATACGGAAGGAATTTACTTACGAGCTTCTCGTCGATCTTTAGTTTTGTCGCTCCATACAATTTCTTCATGACGTCAGGAAACGTTGCATCATATACGGTCGGCGTCCCTTGGGAGAACCACGCATTCCGCTCGTGACCCATCCCCATGTCAAGTACCCGAAGCTTCAGTTCTTTCGGTCCCGACTCAGTTTTTTCATAAAGCATATAGACTTGATTGCCCAACTCAACACCGCGACTGAAAAATTCCATGCATGGACCGAAGTTTCCACCACCAGCCCAAGCGTCTTCATGGTATGTGATTTCGTCATTTGGGAGTCCTAGTCCCTTGCGCAACCAATTATGAATATCAATAAAATACTTTTTCTGGTTGAACTCTGCTGGTTTCATGAAGGCATGCTGTCCAATCATGACAAAACCGACATGATGTGCTCCTGTGATGCCGACATTGTCAATGTCATTAAAACGAAGGCAGAATTGCGGGACCACCAAGGGATTTGCTGGCGGTTCAACTTCACCGGAGACAACGAAAGGTTGGAAATCGTAGATGCTCGCCTGCACGAAATCAGTATCAGTTCTCCAGCGAGCGACGACCGGATAGCGATCTATCGGTGTGTAGCCCTCATTTTTGAACATTTCAGCGAATTTCTTCCAGATTTGTGTATAACCAAGTTTGTTCTTCGCTGGAGATTTTCCAATGAAACGAAAGCCGCCGCTGCACTCAGGGTTGCCGCAAACGTCGGATCCTGTGGTGCACCAGAAGTAGATGCCGCACTTCGAACATCTTTTTCGCTTGAACCCTTCGCCCTTGAGAACGTCGACTGCATAATACTTTTCAGGTTCTTTACCTGCTTTCAATTTAAATTCTTTCTTTAGCGTTTTATCACTCAACATGAAAGAACAAACAAATCTATGTTATTTAAAGATTTGCACTGCAGCTAACCAATTGCCGCTGCACCCTAAAGGAGTTTGAAAGACTTATAAATTCAGCAGGTCCAATAAGAACATGGAACACATTGCGATAATGAAAAAATCATGGGGACTAACCCAAAAGATCATGTCTGGACAAAAGAAGATTGAATCGAGATGGTACAATGCAAA
>CAYJXL010000016.1:0-20492 GCA_964374125.1 Candidatus Woesearchaeota archaeon
AGTCTAAAAACCCGTAATCACTCCCTAGAAATTAATCCGACTCGGAGATACTGTCAATTTAGCTTGAAGCTATCCAAATGCTTATATATTTGCTTCCCTTGTGGCTATATCATGAAGGCATCTCTTACTGTTTTTGGCATCTTCATTGCTTTTTTGTTGGGCGTTTTTGTGACTGCGTCATATCACGTTGGCGGAGATGAAGGCGTAATAACACGTGTTCCTGCTGCGTCTGAGCAGTCTGAAGTGAGCGAGGAGCAGATTGCGGAACCGAAGGCAGCTGCGTTTGAATCGCCAGAAGAGAAACTTGCGAGGATGCTGCGAGCGTTTGATGGACGTTCATTTCGGAAAGGCATGCTTGTGATTTCTTTTGCAGAAGGAACAACGAAGGAAGAAGCGCGCGCTGTGATTGAACGCTACAGCTTCACGTTTGGCATGGATCGCGTATGTGGTCCAGAAATTTCTGAACAACCGAAGCAATCAAGATGCGCTGAAGAGGAGCAGTGGAACGAACGCTTGAAGATAGCCACGGTTACGCATGTGCCTGTTGGCGAAGAGAAGACATATGCGGAACGATTGATCCGCGAGTCGTCTGTTATATGGGTGGAGCCTGAACTTATAACGACTGCGGCACAGGAGACGACGGAACCAGAAGGTACACCTGTTGCTCTTGAACAAGAAACGAAGATGCAAGAACCGCAGGGCGGAGCTTCAATAGCATTTGTTCTTGGCATAATCTTGGTAATTCTTCTTGTTCTTTATTTTCTTTTCCATAAGAAGAAGACGTTTGCCTAATCAGCATCGAATCGTCAGCTTTCGATCGATGCAGGCAAGATTTTCTTTTTCTCCTTCGATGACTGGAATGAGATCGATGTCTTCGCTAGGCTGGAGGCCTTGGGGGGCAATGGTTGTGGATGATCCTGGCATCAGATCAGCATCAAGCTCTTGCACGTCATAGGGATTGCGGACTTTGATCGCGATGATTTTATGATAGCCTCGGTTGGTGACTTGGATGTCGGTGCAGCCTGAGGAGAAGAAGGCGTTGAAGGCGACGTCATTGCAGCGCAAGTCGCGCTCGATATCGCGCGTGACGATTTGAGTTGACTTTGTTGCGTGCTCTTTCAACCATTGAGTGACGATGACGCCGAGCGCGACGGAGAACCCGATAATGAGCACCCACGCAATGAGTTCTGATGCGCCTCTTTTTTTCATGACCATCATTATACCTTTTCTTCAAGTCTGTCGGATTCTTTTTGTTGCGTTCGGGCGGCGACTCTTTCGTCGAGCGCGTTAATGAGCTCTGTTGGCCAACCACTGTCGCGGAACGGCTTTTTTCCTTCGCGTTCGTATCTTATCAACAGACACTCATACCTTTTCGGACTAAGTTTTTGCATGCTGTCAAGCGCGGTTTCTGCGCTTACTTCGTTGAGATATCCTATGAAACGTCTGATTACCCTGTACACCATGCTTTGTGATGAGTTGTTATCCTATAAATGCGTTGCGGTTGATTATTTCTTTTTTGCACGGCACAGCTGCTTCAAGTATTTCTCTTCTATGAATACATACTTCTTCAATTCGCGAAGCATCTTTTCCGCATCGAATAACACCCACGAATCACCATGCATCGTCTGCCATAAAACTTCGTCAATGAAATACTGCCAGTCGAAGTTCTTTTCTTTTTCTACGATCGTTCTTATATCGTCAAAGTCATTTTTTCTTTCGGTGACAGCCTTGAGAAGCACGATGTGCTCTTTTCTAAAGACGTTGACTCTTAAATTACGCTCGTTCTTGAAATCGTGGACAGCGAATACGTCTTCTTTCATTCTTGGACTTATAACTGTTCTAAAGATTTTTTTGACAAACAAATCGAACCTGCCATCCCCTAACTTGAATACAAGAGGCTTATATTTATTTTTTAGCTTTTCTGGCACATAGATATTGAAGGGAGCCCATTCTTTATATCCAATTTCCTCAATTGCTCTGATAAATTCTTTTCTTTCTTTCTCGTCTTCAAATATTATATCTACGTCTTTTGTTTCGTCTTTGTAGCCATAGAACATCATTGCGGTGCCACCAAAAGCGTAGCATTCGGTGTCGTTTTTAATCCTTTTACTGACTAGGGTAAACAAATCCATTTGGTCTTTGTATGTGGTCATCCCGCAATCACCTTCTCGATGTCGCCGTATCTAAATGGTATAGCGACCTTCCACTTTTTTGTTATTGGATCGAAATCTCTTTCAGAAGTTGGATATTTTCTTATAAAATACATCTTTTTTGAAAACTTTCTGTGCGTATACTTTAGCGGCATCCGTTTAACTCTAAAAAATCTCCTTGCGACATCGTATAAAGCTCCGACTTTCTGCCAGATTCCTTTCTCATTTGCTAATTGGTACACCTTCGGCCAATCTTTGATGTGACTGAAGAGCCGCGTGCTTGCTAGGATTGCTCTGTAGCTTCTTGTTTCTATCGCCTCTATTAATGCTTCCTCTGGGCCATAGCTGCCGTGCACTTGATGATCGTACCATGGCGCGAGCTTCATGTTCGGGCTGTATTTGTTGATAACATCGAACATGCCAGGATCTCTCGGTCGCTGCTTTTTCATAGATATCTTGTACAAGCTTTTTCGATGCTTTTCAACAGTTACATAACCTTCTTTCTTGAGCCTGCTTAGAAGGTTTATTGCAGACTGCCTCTTGATGCTTAAGGCTTCAGCTACGGTTTCTACTGTGTGCAGACCTTCAAGTTTTCTGAGTACTTCTTCCGTGGTCATATGATTATGTTGGATAAGTTATATATAAGCTTTTCTCTTTTATGGTTATGTAACACTAATCGTTGCAGCGTTTATAAGAATTTCCATACATCGATGTCGCCGCCTGAACGGACTTTGTATTTCCCTTTTGCTGCGTTGAGGATTATGCGCGCTACTTTCACCGGTGATACGCCACGAAAGTTCGTCATGCGCGTAGCTGTCATTCCCGGGTTAACTGAGAATATTTTTAGCTTACGACACTCGTCAGCAAGCGCTTGCGTAAATCCGCGGACACCGAACTTGGTGGCGCAATAGGTCGTTAACGTGGCATAACCTGTTTTGCCTGCTCCACTGGAGACGTTGATGATAGCATTCGTAATATGCGGAAGACACAATCTCGTGAGTTTAATGAGGCCATCTAAATTTGTCTGCAGCTGATTTTCGATTGCTGTAAAACTTTGCTTCATAAGGGGCTGCCAAACGACAACGCCTGCATTGTTGATGAGAATGTCGATCTTCCCGAACTTTTTGAGGACCGCTTTCGTTGCAGATATGATGCTCTTGTTCTTTGTCACATCGAGATTTAGTATGAGGACGTCTGCAGCACCGAGTTCTTTACACTTTTTTCCTGTCTTTTTTGTTTCTCCTTTCCCCTTGAGGTACGTTATTACGAGCTTGCAGTGCTCTTGTGCGAAGAGGTATGCTGTTTCCCGGCCGATGCCGCGGCTTGCGCCTGTAATCACGACGAGTTTGTTCTTCATATTATCTTTCATGTTTACCCCTTACCATTGTAATGACCTCGTGCACCACTTCGGGGACTTCGGTAACGCCATCGTCTGCGGTGAAGTGGCCCTTGTTTTCTTCGATAATGACTTTGGCATTGAGCTTTTCCTGGAACGTCTGTTTGTTTTTTTCTTGGCGTCCGTAGGGATCATTGGCTGAGAGGAACACTGTTATCCTGTTTGTCTTTTTGTTAATCTTTTCAAAGTCTATTGGTTTTGTCAGCCACGGCCGCGCGATTTCTTCAATTTCTTCGCTTTCTAAATTTTCTAGACTGAACCAGCCGGCAACGAATACTGCTCCGCGTATCATTGCGTCTGTTGATGTTGATGCGAGGTATCTCATGATTGTCTGGCAGCCGATGCTGTGCCCTATGAGAATTATTTCTTCATTCGTTATTCCTATCGATTCCCGTAGTTGCGAAACCCAGCCATCAATCTTTGGTTCTGCAGTGTTAGGCATTTTCGGGACTTCGACATGGAATCGATGTTTCTCTAGCTCTCTCTTAAGCCATTGATACCAATCTGTTTGCGGATTGCCATCCCAGCGATGCACGATAATTGCTTTCATCTTGTTATGCGCAAATCTTTCTCTTTTCTTTTTGTTTATATTCTCCAACGAATCTTCGCAGTACCTCGTCAAAGGTTCTCACGAGCATCTTTACCTCTTTTTTTTCTGGATTGAGCTTATATAGCTGGCTACTGCTGACTCTTCGTGATGGTACGACATAATTTTCGATAGCGAGTTCTCCTACAACGTTGTATGCGGTTGCTCTATTCAATCCAGTTTCTCTGGCGATGTCGCCGATTGTAAAATCCAATTCACGCATTTCGAGAAAGAACTCGATAATCCTACTTCTCGGTGTTGCTCCAAAGATTTCACAAAATTTGCCCCATTTCATCTTCGTTATCTCCTTTGTTGAGCAGGATCATAATCTCCTGCAATCTTCTCGGGTTCAAAAAGACATGCCTGTCGGACGGTTTTGGCTTTGTCAGCACTAGTCCTTCCTTGATGCACCACTCCCAGTCTCTCAGCGCTTTCTTGTGATCGTCTTTCGGCAAATGCTTTATCCATCGCAACACGATAGTTTCCGGAATGTGCTTTCCACCAATTCTTCGTTGGTTCAGCATTCGCCTGAGGATTGTTTGACAGCCTAAAGACAGTGGCATATTTAAGGTTTTCTCTCTTTTTATTCAGATTGTCTATTTTTTTAGATTGTTCTTTACTGTGCATTATTCATGAACAGAGCATCAATATCTATGTTGTCTTCATTTTTTGAGAAAAGTTTCTGATTATATAGAAACTGTTGCGAACAGAGTTGCAAATCTTTAAATAGCCTTAAAAACGAGCTGAAGAAATGATCAACAAGGGAGATTTTGTCGAGCTTGATTACGTTGGAAAAATTAAAGACGCGAATGAAGTTTTTGATCTGACAGAAGCAACAGAAGCCAAGAAACATCATCTCTTCAATGAGAAAGCGGCATATCATCCCATCATTAGTTGCGTTGGCGAGCGCATGATTGTTCACGGCGTTGATGATTTTCTTGTTGGAAAGGATTGTGCAACATACATTGTGGACCTCCAGCCAGAGCAGGCATTTGGAAAAAAAGACGCAAAGCTGATGAAGATGCTGCCGCTGGCAGTATTTACGAAGAAGAACATCCGTCCTTTTCCTGGATTGCAGCTGGACTTTGATGGACACTTGGGGACGATCAGAAGCGTTTCTGGCGGACGCGTGATAGTAGATTTTAATCATCCGTTAGCAGGACGAACATTGGTGTACGAGCTGAAGGTCCGCCGGATTGTGACTTCAGAGCTTGAGCAATTGCAGGGATTCCTCTCGTTTCTCTTCCATCAGGACGTGCTGTGCTCGGTGAAGGATCACAAAGCAATTATTACCCTTGCGGTGCCGGAGCAGCTGCAGGAGGCTGTTCGGAAGAGAGTCCATGTCTTGATTCCGGGCATCAAGGACATCACATTTGCTGCGCCTGCCCCGCCTACGGAAAAGACGCCTGTCGAGAAGAAGGCGGGAGAGCAAAAGCAGATTAAACGGTTCAAGAAGTGATTTGCTTTTATATACTCGAAGCTCACAAAGTTTATATACGATCGAGGCCCTTGTTCGGGTGAAAAGAGATGGCAGTCATTCAAACACAAGAGATTCCTGGGATGCCCAAGCACAATCCAATGGACGAGGAGCTTGAGCAGATCATCGCGAAGCAGCGGGCGAAGATCAAGGTTGTCGGTTGCGGCGGCGCTGGGAATAACACCATTAATCGCATTTATGAGGTTGGAATTTCTGGCGCGGAGACGATTGCGGTGAACACTGACGCACAGGACTTGCTGTACACGAACGCGAATATCAAGATTTTGATTGGCAAGGAAGTGACGCAAGGCCTTGGCGCGGGTTCCATACCCCAAATCGGAGAGGAAGCGGCACGCGAGACAGAACATGAGCTAAAGAACAAGCTGGCAGGCGCTGACATGGTTTTCATTACCTGCGGTCTTGGCGGAGGCACTGGCACAGGGAGTGCGCCGGTGATTGCGGAGCAGGCGAAAAAGAACAATGCATTGACAGTAGCGGTTGTGACGATTCCTTTTGAGATGGAAGGCAAGCGACGGTGGGAGAATGCGATGTGGGGGCTTGAAAAGCTGGAGAACGTCGTGGACACGCTGATTGTGATTCCAAATGACAAACTTCTTGAATTAGCGCCGGACTTGCCATTGCACACAGCATTCAAGGTTGCAGATGAGATCCTGACGAATGCTGTCAAGGGGATTGCGGAGCTGGTGACAAAGGCCGGCTTAGTAAACCTGGATTTTGCGGATATTCGCACGGTGATGGGCAAGGGCGGTGTGGCGATGATTGGCGTTGGCGAGAGCGACAGCGAGAAACGTTCGGTTGAGAGCGTGCAGAAGGCGCTGAACAATCCTTTGTTAGATGTTGACATCAGCGGGGCGAATGGGGCGTTGATTAACGTGTCTGGCGGTCCTGACATGACTTTAGAGGAAGCGAAGACGGTTGTGGACACGATCAGCAAGAAACTTAGCGATGAGGCCCGCATCATCTGGGGCGCACAGATATCCGAGGACATGGCGAATTCCATTCGAACGATGGTGATCATTACTGGCGTTTCCAGCCCGCAGATCTTTGGGCCGCGACAGCGGACGAGCGAGAAGGCAAAGAAAGAGATTGGGCACGAACTGGGCATTGAGTTTATCGGTTCTGACAAGGACTAAGCTATTTTTTGCTCTGCTTACAGCGGTTTGCCTCAAAAGGTTTAAAAACCGCCGTTCTTTGCATAACGCATGATCACAAGGCTTAAAACCTTTATTATTGAATGCATTCGGGTTTTTAACGTTACCAAGAAACCCACCAAGGATGAGTTCAAGGTCATTGTCAAAGTGTCGGGTATCGGCATTTTGTTCATCGGCCTTATTGGATTCATTGTCCACATCCTGTGGATACTGTTGACATAAGATGCCCATCTACACATTACGGACAACGAGCAATCGTGAAGACCAAGTCGTCGATTTCATTAGCTCGAACATTGGCAAGCGCAATATCCACGTGTATGCTATTGTCCGTCCGCATGACCTGCGAGGTTATATCTTTGTCGAGGCAGAGAACAGGGAAGCTGCTGAAGACGCGTACTTCAAGGTGCCTTATGCGAGAGGAATCTTGTCACAACCCATCGAGTACAAGGACATTGCGCACATGCTTGAGCAAGTGAAGGTTCAGGTGAACATCCAAAAAGGGGACATTGTTGAGATTATCTCTGGGCCATTCAAGCGGGAGAACGCGAAGGTTGCGCGCGTTGATCAGACGAAGGAAGAGGTTGTTGTCGAGCTGCTTGAGGCAGCAGTTCCCATTCCGATTACTGTCAAGCTTGACTCTGTCAAAGTAGTCAGAAGAGACACGGAAGCGCCAAAAGAGGAAGCGAAACAGGAAGAGTAAGATGGCGAAGATTGAGAAACTTGATCTCATGGTTGAAGGCGGCAACGCCAAACCTGACGCGAGCGTTGCCCAGAAACTTGGTCCGCTGAAGGTGAACATTGCGGACGTCATGAAAAAGATCAATGAAAAGACCGCGTCACTCAAGGGCATCAAGATTCCCGTGAAGCTTGAGGTGAATATCGAGACGAAAGACGTCAATATCACGGTTGGGAGTCCACCGACGCATGAACTCATCAAGAAGGAACTTGGGCTTGAGAAGGGTTCTAGCATGCCGAACAAGGAAAAGATTGCGAATGTCGGTGTCGAGCACGTGATCAAAGTCGCGCAGATGAAGCGCGAGGGCATGTATGTGAACTCGCTGAAGGCTGCTGTAAAGACGATCGCTGGCTCGATGAATTCTGCAGGCATCTTGATCGAGGGCATGACATCTGATCAGTTCAATAATGAGCTTGAGGCTGGCAAGTTTGATCGAGAATTACATGCGGTGTCAACTGATGTGTCTGCTGAGAAGAAAAAGCATTTGCAGGAACAGTTTGTTGTTGTTCAAGAACGATTGCGGAAGGAGCAGGAGAAATTGAAAGCGCTTACAGAAGCTGCTGCTGAAAAGAAGCCTGAAGTTGCTGCTGCGCCGGCTGAGGGTGCTCCAGCTGAGGCGAAACCTGGTGAAGCAAAGGCGGAAGCTGGGAAGCCTGCTGCCCCTGGAGCGAAGCCGGCAGCTGGAGCTGGTAAACCCGCTGCTGGGGCAAAGCCCGAGGCTGGCAAAGCTGCGCCTGCTGCTGAAGCGAAGAAGAAATAATCCCCTTGAATTTTTGCTGCTAGCGTACTGCCACCCTCGCCATCGTCTGTTTGAAACTTGTTTTTTACATTTTCGATATTCTTTTATAATGCAGGTGATCATTCGTTCTATGGAAACTATTGGCGGGCAAGCATTGATTGAGGGTATCATGATGATTTCTGACGAGAACGTCGCAATGGCTGCTCGGAAACCCAATGGAACGATTGTCACCAAAAAAGAGAAACGGCATCATTTAGCAGTTCGCTCCAAGAAGATACCTCTTGTTCGAGGAGTGCTTGCGCTTTGGGAAATGCTCTCCCTAGGAATGAAGGGCTTGCTGTGGAGCTCTGCACAAACGGAAGAACAGGAAGAAAAAACTTCAAGCACAGCAATGATGTTCACCGTTCTTTTTTCCTTCCTTATCGGCATTGCTCTGTTCATTGCGCTGCCGTTTTACCTCGCGAAGCTGGTGACAGAAAACCATTTTTTATTTAATCTCCTTGACGGCATACTTCGCGTTGTTGTTTTTTTACTGTACTTGCTTGCCATTTCTCGCATGAAAGATGTTCAGAGGCTGTTTCAGTATCATGGGGCAGAGCATATGGCTGTGCATTGCCATGAACATAAGAAGCAGCTGACCGCAAAGAATGTTGAGAAGTTTACGACATTGCACCCGCGATGCGGGACAGCATTTCTCTTTTTGGTCTTGTTTGTTTCCATCTTTGTGTTTACTTTAGTCTATAGCAGCAATTGGATTGTCAAATTCTTTCTGAGAATCCTTCTGATTCCGGTGATTGCGGCTGTTTCCTACGAGATTTTGAAGTTTTCTGCGAAGCACCAAAACCATTTCTTCTTTAGGACTTTAATTAAGCCCGGTTTGTGGTTTCAGATGATCACGACGAAGAAGCCAGACAGGAAGCAGATTGCTGTGGCCATTACTGCTTTAAATGCAGTTTTACGACCGTAGCTTGAGCCGTAATCTTTATGTAATCATACTTCGTGCCTTCTTGATGAAAAGCTACGTTGCCATTGTTGAAAAGGAGAAATGTCATCCGAGCAAATGCGCGCATGAGTGCATGCGTTATGACCCCCTGAACAGAAAGGTGCCTGATTCTGGATTCCACCTGGGTCCCATTACCGGCAAGGCGGAGATTGCGGAAGAGGTGGTGATGCAGTTTCACTCCATCTGCGCGAAAATGTGCCCTTTTTCCGCGATCAAGATTGTTAAACTGCCTGAGTCCTTGGAGGATGAACCTTTGCAACAGTTTGGCAAGAATGCTTTTCGTCTGTTCAAGGTTCCTGTCTTAAAATACGGCGAGGTTGTCGGGATTCTCGGCCGCAACGGCATCGGAAAGTCGACTGCGCTGAGCATTCTTGCAGGCATGCTCGTGCCGAACATGGGCGCTTATCAAACGCCTGCTGATCCTGTGAAAGTGATCCAGCGATTTTCAACTTCGTTTCTCGGGGATTATTTCAGAAAACTTTACCAGAAAAAGATCATTGTTGCATACAAACCTCAGCGGATTGAGCTGCTGCCGCAGCAGCATCATGGAACTGTGCGTGAGCTTCTGTCGCGCGTTGACGAGCGCCATACTGCGTCAGCGTTTGCCCAAGAATTGGTTGTCGAACATCTTCTTGACCGGAACCTGGGCGAGCTTTCTGGCGGAGAACTACAGAAGGTTGCTCTCATCGCGACAATGGCGAAGAAGGCTGATGTTTACTACTTTGATGAACCCGCATCGTTTTTGGATATCACCTCGAGGATCAAGGCTGCAAAGCTGATACGATCGTTGAAGGATGATCATGTTGCGGTTGTTGTTGTTGAGCATGATCTTGCGACACTTGACTATGTGTCAGATGAAATCCAGATTGTGTATGGGGAACAGGCTGCTTACGGCATATTTTCGCAATCGAAAGGCGTGCGGAGAGGCATCAATGAGTATCTCGATGGATTCTTGCCTGAGGACAATGTCCGATTTCGCCCATATTCGATCCTGTTTCAGCGCGCACCGCCACGACGATCAGGTGATCGAATACCATTGTTGACTTTTCCTTTGCTCGAGAAGCGGTTTGAAGATTTTTGCTTGCGCGTCCACGCCGGCGCGCTGCAGCAGGGCGAGGTACTGACAGCGATGGGCGCGAACGGATTAGGGAAAACAACCTTCTTGAAGCTGCTTGCTGGGCTGTTGAGGCCTGATGTCGGTTCTCTGGCGCCGGTAAGCGTTGCATACAAAATGCAGTATCCTGAGCCGTTTGACGGCATTGTGCTTGAACACTTGCAAAAGGTTGCGGGAACGCAGTTCTCTTCTGGATGGTTTCAACAAAACATCATGGAGAAATTAAATCTTCAGGCAGTGCAACATTCTGATATCCGTTCGTTGTCTGGCGGTGAGTTACAGAAACTGTACATTGCATGCACGTTGGCGTCTGATGCGCAGGTTATTGCGATGGATGAACCTTCCGCGTTCATTGACGTTGAGGACCGATTGCATGTTGCGGAAGTAATTAAAACATTTACAGAGACCAAGGGTGTGGCAACGATTGTGGTTGACCATGATGTTCAGTTTGTTGATTACTTGAGTGACGCGATGCTCGTGTTTGAAGGGACGCCTGGAAAGGAAGGTCACGTGTATGGACCTTGCGGCAAAGAAGAGGGGATGAATCGCGTGCTGAAGATGCTTGACATTACGTACAGGAAAGACAAGGTTACTAACAGGGCGAGAATCAACAAGCCGGGATCTCAGCTTGATCAAGAGCAGAAACAGAGCGGGAAGTATTATTATTCTTAATGACTTATCCAGTTTCTACAGACCCCATTAAGCTACCAACACGTGAGTGCGTAAGTGACGAATCAAGAAACATATACGAGATGTATAGCTTTTCGTTGAACCTGGAACCTATGTTTGGAAGTAAGCTTGGGTTACACGGGGATACTCCTGACACATGACAAGGAACTCGTAATGGCGTTGCTGTTGCGGGTAAATAAAGGTTTACCACCCCACAACATTGCTGATCGTCACCAGGCCCGCCGTTGTTGCAGGGTATACCTACCCCGACATTCCCACTTGGGCCGGCTGCATTTAAGTTCTGAACGTTGTTCGTCCCGCCGTCTCTAAATGCTACTACCTGACCGCTTGGTGGGATGTTTAATGCGGCATAGCCAGTCATTCCTTGGCATGTTTTTCCATTGGGGTCAATCGTGACAAGAAAGAGACGAAAATCTTTTCCGAACCCATTGGTTACCTGCATTTCAATGATCCCTTCAAGAGGACTTGCAGCTTTCTGTACCTTAAACTCTTTGCACGATAGCCCAGGTCCCATAAGACAAACTTCATACCCTCGTTTTCCACCGCTGAATACGCCGAAGGCTGCAAGAACAGCAATAGCAACAAGAACAATGAGCAATGCCCAGCCATAAGTCATCAAGAACTCCATGGCTGCTTGTCCTTTTTTCATATTACCTCTCCTCTTTCGGCAATCTCTGCTTTTTATATTTATGGCTCCGCCTTAGAGAAAAATAAAAAGAATGAAAAAAAGGAAACTTAGAATTGTTTCCTTATGTCTTTCACGATGTTCTCAGATTCCTTGCGCAGTCCGAGGCCAAGGCCAATCCCCAGCGCAAGCGCGATGCCGACCGCGAGCGATCCGAGGATCAACATGAACGTGTTCTCGAGGAGGCCTACGTCAACGCCGATCTGCTTCAACGCAAGGATGATCACCATCACTGTGATGACCACTTTCAAGATAACTGCGCTGGCACGCGCGCCACGTTGGCTGCTGTGCTCCTCAATCTTGATCTGGACGTAGTTTGCCACTGCCAGCCCGAAGAGCAGGATAATGATTGAGACTACAAGATGCGGCAGCCATGAAACGAAGCGATCAAGCAAAACGCTCAAGGTTCCCAGGTTCATGAGGCTGACAGCCTGCTGGAGAAAAAGGATGATGATATACCACTTGAACAGCTCACCAGTAACTGCCGGCACATGGGTGTGCCCAATTGTTTTCGTTAGCTTTGCTTTCCGCACATACTCATCAACGCGCAGTTTTTCCAGAACAACGCGAACCGCGTGTCCGAGAATAACAGCGACAAAAACGCCGATGATCAACACAATGATAGCGCCGACGATATTCGGCAGCTGTTCAACCACAGCCAACCAAATCGCGCTTAAAGGATTAATTATTGCTCCACTTGTTTCTGTTATAAAACCTGCCACTCGCAGTCACCTCCGTTTTTAACCATAACTCTGTTTGGAAACAATGTCTCCCTTTAAATAGTTTTATTACCACTCGAGAAAGAGAACAGTTATCTGCCGACCTTGTTCGGCAACGGGCGCTTGATGGTAATTGGCAGGGCTTCCTGCTGGAATTCCGTCTTTGCGATTTCAACAGGATTAAATCGAACCTTTTCCAGCTCGTTTTTGGCTAGCTTGATGAGGACTGGCGCGCCCATGGCTATCTGAAGCGCCCGTGCACCGATGATGCGCGCTTCCTCAAATTTCGTGTACCTCATCATAGGAGCTTCCTCAAGTGCGCCGCATGTTCGGTTGCGATGTCTATCATGCGCTCGATGTCCTCGATCCTGAGCGCCTCGTCGCCGCCTTTCTGTACTGCGCAGATCACGCCATTTTCGAGCGTTGCGATACTCAGACGCGCATCAAGGCTTTCAGCCTCATTGCTGCTCGGATCGATATAGTATTTATTTTTGATCTTGAGCACGGTCACGAGGACCGGTGTTTTTGTCAACGGCAACCCCTTGTTCGTGCGCTTTTCGTAGTTCACTGTGCCATTCTTTGCGTCGTACTCGGGGAATCGAGTGTCCTTGAGCGCGGCTATTGCTGCTAGTGCAGCAGCGTCGAACAGATTGCCACTATCGTTGATGGGATAAATATCAACATAAGCAAGCCAGACTTTTTCGCCTTTCTTGATACACAATTTGCTGAAGTCAATGCATTCACTTTCGCGGATGCCGCGATCGATGACGCGAGCGAGTTCGATGGCGTTGATGCTTGGCGGGCCTGACTCAAACTCTGGATTGCTCAAAGGCAGCAATTCTGCACCGACAATAAGGACGCCCTCGTTTGGCGTGTCTGGGAACGGCTCGCCAACTTCGAGCTTGACGCCGGCGACGACTTCTGTATCACCCATGGTGACGCGAGCACTGCCTTCAGCGGACTTGCTGGAAACGCCGCATTCAATCTTGAGTGGCTGCCGGTGCTCAAGGAAGCCTCTTCCGTCTTCTCGCGCATCCTTGTCTGCAAGCGCACGTATGTGGTCGCGGACGACTCTGATCATTTGTATCGCTCCTTCAACACTTTCTTTTGGAGTTCATAGATCTTCCGGCAACCCTCAATACCAAGATTGATCGCTTCCCTTAATTCGTCTTTTTTCAGCAGACCGTCCAGCTGCAGGAGACTGACTTCACCTTTTCTCGGCAATATCGCTACAGGGATATCGACTGCGTCTTCTTCATCTTCTTCTTCTTTTGTGAGGTCGAGGACAATCCTTCCGTTGACCCTGCCGACAGAGACTGCAGCAACAAGATCTTTCATTGGAATGCCTGCATCTGCCAGGGCGATGGCTGCTGCGCAAATACCTGCACAGCGCGTGCCTGAGTCAGTCTGGAGCAGTTCAATGAACACGTCGATGACTGCATTGGGGTACTGCTCGAGATTGAGGACAGGCGTGAGCGCTTTTTCGATAACGAGGCCTAATTCGCGGGAACGCCGGCTTGGACCAGGCCTCACGCGCTCTCCTGAACCGGAGAAACTCATCATGTTGTAATTGCAGCGCATGAGCCCCTTCTCAGGATTCTGCAAGAACTTTGGATGCAGCTCACGAGGGCCGTAGACTGCTGCGTACGCAATCGTCTTCCCGATCCTGAACACTGCAGAGCCGTCTGCGCGCTTGATGACTCCTGTCTTCATTTCCATAGGGCGGAGCTCGTCGGTACTTCTCCCGTCACTTCGCGGCCCTTTACCCTTGTCTTTCATGTTCGCTCCTCACAGGCAACCTTGCTGGCAGCTTTTCATCGAGAAATCTTGCGACACGCTCAGTGAGGCCTTCCTTGTGCGCTTCGTTGTTGATGACTTTTAACACTTCCGCAGCGATTGCTTCATTTTTCGGGTCGCCTTGAATCCAGACGAGACCATTTTGGCCGGCGACGATCCTGCAGCCTGTCTTTTCTTTTATTATGGTGATCATGCTTCCCTGCTTGCCGATGATGCGCGGAATCTTTGTTGCATCCACCTTCATAACCTTGCCGGGGCCGAGCTTGTGGAGACCAGGACCGCGCATGGTCAAGTCAACTGCGGAGCGCGTGACGTTGCTGATTTTTGCGGCAATCAAGTCGCCGAATGAATAAAACTGTGCGAGGTCTGCGCCGCGCTCGACGAATTCCGTCGCTTCTCTGACAGAGAGGACAGCGTTGCACGCGCAGCCGATGTCGACGAACCAGTTGCTGAAGTTCATGTCTAAAATGATGCCGAGCACCATGTCGTCACGCTTTGGCGTGTATTTTCCCTTGAGAGGAATGACCTTGATGATGCGGTTGTCGATTGTCACCATGCCAATCTGCGATGCTACAATCTTGTCATCCTCGCGGAAAGCGCAGATTGACGGCAGGTAGTCCATGCCTACGGCGAGCACCTCGCCTGGAACGACAATATCCTTATCTTTCACGAGTATCTCTGCCATCTTGTTCCTCTCATTTATTGGGTTTTTAAAATTTTACTTTCTACTTCTCCGTGCGTTGCTTTGTTTAGCTGCGAGAAAAACTCATCCTGGATGCCTGCAGGGATCTCGACGATCGCGGCCAATGAGCCGTCTGCAAGCCATTCGTCACGGAGGAGCTTATAGCGCTTCAGTATGGGGTATGTCATTCCCGAGTACTGCGGCGGTATCTTCACCGCGATTTCCCGCATTTCAAACCTGATCGGGATGATTACACGGATTTTCTTGAGGACATTCTCGATTTCCTCTTCTGCAGATTTATGTTCGTCAAGGTGGACGTGCGCTTCTTCCATTGCGCGTTCGATGCGCTGCGGTGGATGCGGGAGGCCGGTTTTACTATCGATAGCATTGCGGTGGATGATCTCGATAATCTTTTTCTTCTTCTCCTCGACCATGCGCGTTCGATGCGCTGCGGTGAGCTGAACTTCGCCCTGACGCACAATCATTTCCGCGACCTTGCGAGGGTCTTCGGTGCTGAAGATGGTTTTTAGCATGTGCTCAGAGGCTTTTTCGCCTTTTTTCACATCCTTGAAGATGTCATCGGTTGCGATGACGTCGTCGAGCGAGATTGGTTTGCCAGCGCGAAACTCGAGGGCTCGGTCGCAGTCGACGAGAATCTCGAAATTGTTTCCGTTTTTCTTCAAGCGCGCAATCACTGCCCTGTCAACGTCTACCATTTTATGTTGCCTTGCGAAGCTCTTCCTTTGCCAAGCGCCTAAATTGCTTGTCTGCCAGCTTGATATATGCACCGTCAATGCGATCAATATCAAACTCTTTACCAAGCGCTTTCTTCAGCGCTGAGACGCCGAGCTTGATCCCTTCCTCGAGCGCAATGTTTTCCCTGTAGGCTTTGGCAAGGAATTCCTTGACTTCTGCTTCGTATTCACCGATCGCGGTTGCCCGGTATTCAAAAAAAATGCCTGTTGGATCAGTCACGAAGAGATGCGGCTTTTCGCCGACACCGATGAACATAATGGCAACACCGAATGGACGAGCGCCACCGACTTGCGTGTAGAGCTGCTTGAGATCGCAAATTTCCTTGACGAGTGATCCTGTTGTTATTGGCTCATTGTACGTGATGCGGTGCTGCTGCGCGATGATTTGCGCCCGCTCGATCAGCACGCGACCGTCACTCAAGATGCCTGAGGCAGTTGCCCCGATATGGTCATCAACCTGAAAGACCTTTTCAACAGATTCTGAAACGATGAGCTTTTCCGCGACGCGCTTGTCCGCGATCAGCAGAACGCCATCCTTACAGACCATGCCGGTCGCAGTCGTTCCCTGCTTCACAGTTTTTTTTGCATACTCTACCTGGAGCAGACGACCGTCTGGACTGAACATGATGCTCGTACGATCATACCCCATAGCCTGGTGCGATGTTTCTTCTGGTTGCATGGTAAACCCTCCTTCAGGTGAATTTTGTGATTGCCTTGTTCATGATACCTGACACCCCAACGCTCTTGACAATGACCTGCGCGTTATTGATTTCTTGAACTAGTGCCAGTGCGGTCTTTACATGATCGACATATTTTGTGTTCACTCGGATGACACCCTTGTTTCCTTGGTCCTTGAGGAACATGATGCCTGCAGCGCCATACCCATACTCGCCAAGCCACGCCAACATTTTTCTTCTGATTTCCTCACGCAGTGTCTGGGCAGTTACTGGCTTTTCGGCAATACATTCATAGATGACGTACCGCTTTTTTTCCCGTAAACTTGACCGTACACTCTTTGTAGTTCCCATGAGAAGATACGCTTTCTTCCTTCTCTCGCTCAACTGCTGAGGCTGGTGCATTTATAAAACTTTCTGTCTTTTCCTGTAGTTATGATTGTTACCTTAGAGGAAGCGGTGCAATTTGCAGAGCGCGAGAGGCGTGAAGGGGCAGTTGTTGTGACGACGAATGGTTGCTTCGATATTCTTCATTCTGGGCATCTTTGGTACCTGGAAGAAGCAGCACGATTGGGGGACTACTTGATAGTTGGCGTGAACAGCGACCGATCGCCGTATTTTCACCGCAAGCCGGGACGACCGATTGTTCCGGAACAGGAGCGGGCTGCGCTGGTGGCCGCGCTTAAACCGGTAGCTCATGCGTTTCTTTATGATGATGAGAATCCCATTCCGTGGTTAGAACGCATTCGACCGCACTTCCATGTGAAGGGAACGGACGCGACGTATGCGCGGGAACAGTGCGTCGAGTGGGATACTGTGGAGCAGCATGGCGGCCGGGTCGTGTTGTTGCCGAAAATTCCAGGGAAGTCGACCACGAACATTATAGAGAAAATCTACGCGTTGCAGACCACCACAAGATTTAAAAGCGTGACAAGAGAGTTCTGACTATCTCTTCGCACAGCAAGCTTTAAAAGTTACCATGGCCACCAAGAACATAGGATCAGCAGGGAGATTTGGCGCGCGCCACGGCAAGAAGATCCGAACAAAGATCATAGCGGTTGAAGAGAAGCAGCGCGCAAAACATCGTTGTCCATACTGCAAGCGATTGGCAGTGAAAAGGGTTGCTATGGGTGTCTATTCCTGCAAAAAATGCTTGAGCAAGTTTACAGGTCTTGCGTATTATCCATCGTAATATGACGAACTACACATGTTTGGGATGCGGACGCGAGGTGAAGCAGGACTACATCAAAAAGAAGGTGCGTTGTCCTTACTGCGGCTACAAGGTTCTCTACAAACCCCGAAAGACAACAACGAAACTCAGGGCGGTGTAGACATGAAGCTGTCGAAGGAGAGCGAGAAAGGCATTGCACAGCTCCAGGCTCTCGAACAAAATCTCCAGCAATTTCTCGCGCAGCGGCAGAACTTTCAGATGCAGCAGCTGGAGATCGAGAATGCGCTGAAAGAACTTGAGACGACGAGGGAGACACCGTTCAAGGTTGTCGGCAATATCATGGTTGCAACATCGAAAGATGCGCTCAAGGGAGAATTGACATCGAGGAAGGAAGTGATTGAGATGCGGATCAAGAGCATTGAATCACAGGAAGAGAAGATGAGAGAAAAAGCAGATGCACTCCAGAAGTCCATTGTTAAGGAATTGCAAAAAGAGGAGGGAGACCATGGCAAACGTACAGGAGATCATTGAGAACTTGAATAGTATTGAACAGGACAACAGCGTGCCTCGGAACGTGAGGACGAAGATAAGGTCAGCAATTCTTTTGCTTGAAGAATCGCATGAGAGCCTTCTTGGGGTGGCATTTGACAAGGTTTTGCAGGAACTGGATGACCTGTCTGAGGACCCGAACTTGCCGACGTACACAAGAACGCAGATCTGGAGCGTTGTCAGTTCACTGGAGAGCAGATGATTGTCATTGATGCCGGGAAGTGAAAAAAACTGACAGAAATGTTTATATAGACCATAGTTACAATCAAACGGGAGGAACAGTAAAAATGGCGGTATTTTCGCGGATCAAAGAGCGGCTCGGTTTTGGCTCTTCTGCCTCCACTATGCCGGATGATTTTGGAGAGGAGTTCGTGGAGATCGATACGACGAAGGACGTCGGGGGAAAGGCGAAAATCGTCGTCAAGTCATTCACTGTTTCTGATTTTAACGACATCAAGGATGCGCTTGATGCGCTGCGCGAGGGCTATACGATCGCGTTGATCAACATTAAACCACTGAAGGACAAGGATATTCTTGAACTGAAGCGAGCAGTAAACAAGCTGAAGAAGACATGCGATGCTATTGAGGGCGATATTGCGGGCGTGAGCGAAGACTGGATCGTGGTGACGCCGGCGTTTGCGCAAATCTACAGGGACAGGCAGACTGAAGAAGTCGATGAATAATTCTTTCACATAGTGGTGGGACATGAAGCGCTCGAAAAAGCTGGTTGAGTTGCTTGTTGGAAATCTGCTTCTTCCTGCCACGTTGTATGGCGTCTATTGCCTTGCGCAGTGGCACAAAAGATGCAACATTAAAAAGCCAGAGCATTTTTTCTCTGCGCAGCAGATCACGACACAACCGATCATGGCTGCACAAATACTATCCTTTCCTGAGCCACGGCAGCCGCAAGCAGACATCGAGCGATTTCATCAGCTAGTTTTTCCGCAAAAAGAAGCATTTGCGAATGAACTTGAACGAGCAGTTGCTGCAAAATTCCCACGACCTTATGGCGTTTCCTGCGTTACCATTGAAACGGTCGCTCTCCATGACTTTCTCGAGAGGAACAAGGATGCACTCCGCCAGTGGGATAGCACGCTTCTCCAAAGATTCGCGCGAGAGAATGAGGGTTATGCTGTTGCATTTGCTTACGTCATCGGTGACCAAGTTATTCTTTCTCCAGGCTCCATAACACCAGAGGAACGTGTTTATGCTCTTCTCAACTATGGGACAACCGCACATGAACGCTCTCTGCACGCTGTCATAAAGGCTGTGCACCATCAAACAGCACTTCACGCACACCGGCGCGACCAACCATATGCAGAAAAAAGCATTATACGAAAAATACACCTGGGATTTATTTCTCCACCAGCAACAACGCAGCTCGACGCATATGTTGCGGACATTCCCGGAGTAAATAACCACCCGCGGAACGCATTAGACATCACGCTTCGCCATATATTTCAACTCTACGGCATCCATGCCATTAGGAGAAACACGCGATTAGACTGCTCGATTGCGGAGTTCATCGGCCGCAATGGAACAACGTTTGCGGACTTCTCCAAGGCAACGTGCAACGAAATTCAGAACTTCTTATACCTTGCAGAAAAAGAAGAGCCAGAAGAATTCTTTGCGCGGCACGGCGTCGAATACACTTTGGAACGGGCAGCAAACCGCACTGCAGTCAATCGCTATGCGCAACAACGCCTTGAGCGCCTGCTTCGATAAGCACAACTTTTTTAAACTTTTGTTTCCATTTATTGCGATATGGAAACATTGGACAATCAACCGTGTCCTTTCTGCTTGGAGAATGCCCTGACGCTGACAGAAGACAGCACCGAAGTTCCTTATTTTGGTAGGGTCTATCTTTTTTCGATGAAGTGCTCTGCTTGTTCCTTTTCGAAGGCGGATGTTGAGGCTGAAGAGCAGAAAGATCCTGTTAAGGTGACGTTCACGGTGCAGAGCGAGAAAGACATGGCGGTACGGGTGGTGAAGAGCTCGAATGCGACGGTCAAGATACCACAGATGAGGATGACCGTGAGTCCTGGACCTGCTTCTGTTGGGTATGTGTCTAATATTGAGGGTTTGCTGGATCGGTTTGTTGAGGTGATCAAGTCTGAGCAGGGTGTTGCTGAGGAAGATGAGGAGAAACGACGGTGCAAACTCTTGTTGAAGAAGATATGGAGAGTTAAGAACGGAGACGATCCTTTGAAGATCATTATTGAGGATCCTTCCGGTAATTCTGTGATCATTTCTGACAAGGCGAAGGTTGAGAAATTGAAGGTGAAAGACATTTGATTGAATCTTTTTGTGATGGGAAACTATAAATCGCAACTTATTGATATTAGAGAACTTTGAATAACACCCTGTCACCTTCTTTTTCTTTCTCTTCGGAGGATC
>CAYJXL010000017.1:0-19871 GCA_964374125.1 Candidatus Woesearchaeota archaeon
TACTTCTTTTTTAGTGATACGCCGGAGCTCTGCTCCGATTGCGTAGTTCATTTCTGTTGCTGGGCCGATTACAGCATCAGACTATGCGCGCGTGTGGATGATTCCGTTCATAGAGCGGGGATATATCTCAGCGTTTACCGCTTCAGACGCAATATCGTACCACGATGCTCACGATGCGGTAGAAGGTAAACGAAGAATCCACGATGTTGATATCAACGGCGATGACGCAGTATACCGCGACGCTCGCATCATCCGCATTACTGACATTGGTTTTCCGGAAGAAGTTCTGATGAACACAGACAATTTCATGACGTTTGTGCTTGGCCAACCAGAATTCCAGCGAGACTTGACAACAACAGAATATCGCTGGCAACTCGGGAAATACGTGTATGCGCTTGAAGAAAAGAGAAAGATTCCTCACGGATTAACAGCGACCGCCTTTGAGTACGACGTCCCCGGATTCTGCCCATCGCCAGCCGATGGCTCTACATTCCTCAATGCGATGAAACTATGGCTGATGCAACGCTTGGGCGAGAGGTTGGATCACGAATTCAAGCTGAACATAGATCTTGCGCGTGACGTCTATGAATTTTGTGCGCTGCATTATTGGGCACAACACAAGGAAGGGAAGAACGAGCTGGCATATGTCGCGTGCGGGGGTGGCGCGGTCAAAAATTACTTGCTGCAACCAGAGCCAGCACTCGAGCAGATACTTTTTGTTCCGACCAAAAAATACCAGATTGGGGCCCAAATGACAACAGCGCCGGTAACCGATGGTAGCCTAAGTAGTGCTCCGCCATCAGAAGCGATCAGTTGGGGTAAACTTCAGAAAGAAGCACTCACCGTTTCTGTTCCAGGAGATTACACAATGTTGATGACAGTCATTGCCCACGCAATTCTTCACGAACGAGCCGTATACGAAGACACACTTCATAACACTTACAAGGATGATCTTCAAAAGATGATCGCTGAAGTCCCACAGGCGCAGGGGTTCTTACGCGCGCCACAAAGGCTATACAAAAAACGAGGGCAGGCAATGAAGCTCCTTGACGATGCTGCTCGGGAACATCTTGGCGAGATGCGAAATACGTTGCACTTTGATCGCAAGGCTCATTAAAAACCCTTTTAAATAGCCGCTTTCTATAACACCTCATGGCAAAGAAGCTCAGGATACTAGCCGCAGGCGATTTCCATGCAGACACGAAAGTGGCAAAGAACCTCGCGGAACTCGCCGAAAAGGAAAACGTAGACCTCGTTATCCTGAACGGGGATATCGTCGAGGAAGACAAGACAGAAGGCATCATCGGCCCGTTTCTCGCGAAAAATAAAAAGGTTTTCATCGTTCCAGGGAATCATGAAACAATAGCGACAACAGACTTTCTTGCGGAGCTGTACGGCATCACAAATTTGCACAGTTACGCTGTCAAGTACAAGGATGTCGGCCTCTTCGGATGCGGCGGTGCTGATGTTGGGCTGACACAGCTCACCGACGATGAAATATTTGAAACGCTCAGGAAGAGTTACGAACGCGTTAAAGACATGCCAAAGAAAATCATGGTCACGCACATCCACCCTGCAGGCTCAAAGATAGAAAAATTTTCTCACTTCGTCCGTGGCAGCAAAGGCCTGATGAAGGCGCTGGAGACGTTTAAGCCAGACATCTTGATCTGCGGCCATGTCCATGAAGCCGAAGGCATCGAGGAGAAGATCGGCAAAACGTTAGTAATGAATGTGGGCAGAAAAGGAAAGGTCTTTGAAATCTAGGCTATTTCTTCCGTAAAAAAAACTCAACATGATGGATAACGAACTCTCGTATAAACGGTATCCTCACGAAAGGCTTCAGAAAGTCAAACAGCCGCGGTTTCATGTCAACAATAATAAACCTGTTCTTGACGAGCTTTTCTATCGAGCGGATCGTCGTCTTGACAAGGCCATAGTACTTGAAAGACGCATGGTCTGTTGGGTGCATGCGTTGGTACAGCCACAGCGGAAATTTTCCAGGAATATAATGCAGTGGGCTAATCCTATGGCCCCCAAGGGGCGAGTAGTAAGGCGGAAAGCTCAAGTAAAAAAGGCCGTTCGGTTTAAGCATGCGATAGCACTCTCGGACAAACGCTTCCTGGTTGGGAACATGTTCTATGACGCTTGAAGCAATGATGAGGTCAAAACTTTGATCTTTGAAAGGAGACTTCGTCGCGTTGCCTTCAACGACTGCAATCGTGTCAGACATATAGGCGACAGGGGCTTTTTTTAAAAAAGGAAGCTTAAAAGATCGTCTTGGGTTACTAACGTTACGATAACGCTGCATCGCGTTGGGCAAAGGATTTTTGTCGAATGATATGATGTGCACAGAGGGCAGTCGTGAAAGCTCGTAAACATAGCCACCAATGCCGCTTCCAATGTCAAGCACAGAGAGCGGTTGTCCGAATGGGACATGTTTCTGCAGAGACCGGATAAGGAGTCTACCCTGATAGCGTTGAAAGGCAAAATAATCTTCCACTGACTGTTTTCTCTTCTTTGCGTAGTAAAGAAATTTTTTAATGCCGCTCATGAAATCGTATACGTTGTTTTAAACCTGCAACCGCAAGATATAAATACGTTTCTATTTCCCCCTACCTGAAATGACGTCAAAGAAGGCGCTTGTAACGGGTATTACAGGCCAAGATGGGTCGTACATGGCAGAATTACTTCTTGAAAAAGGATACGATGTGTATGGCATTATCAGGAAAGCATCGTTATTCAACACGGGACGAATCGATCACCTCTACAAAGATGTACACGAAGTGGGCAATAGACTGCACCTCATTCACGGTGATCTAGCTGACGCAAACACAATCTACAAGATCGTAAAAAAAGTACAGCCAGATGAAATTTACCACCTTGGCGCGCAAAGTCATGTTCGTGTGAGTTTTGAAGTTCCAGAGTACACGGGAGATATTACAGGTATGGGCACGCTGCGTATTCTTGAAGCAATGAGGGACGTCTGCCCAAGTGCAAAGTTTTACTTTGCAGGATCTTCAGAAATGTTTGGTAAAGCTATCGAAACCCCCCAAAACGAATCAACGCCATTTAACCCGCGGAGCCCATACGCGTGCGCAAAAGTATATGGATTCAATATAACAAAAAATTATCGAGAAGCTTACCAAATTTTTGCATGTAACGGCATTCTCTTTAATCATGAAAGCCCGAGGCGTAACCCGACATTCATCACACGGAAGATTACCCAAGCGTTTGCAAATATCAAATACAACCGGCAGAAGCACGTTTATATCGGAAATCTTAACGCGAAGAGAGACTGGGGGTATGCGCCAGAATATGTAAAAGCAATGTGGTTGATGCTGCAGCAAAAAGAACCTGATGACTACGTTGTTGCCACAGGGGAGGCACATTCGGTTCGAGAATTCTTGCATGAAGCACACGAGTACGCAGGATTAGAGGGGGATGCTGAGCAATATGTAAAAATTGATACGAGATACTTTAGACCAACCGAGGTCGATCTTCTTCTCGGTGATGCAAGCAAAGTGAGGAAAAAACTAGGGTGGGAACCAAAAGTTCGATTCAAAGAGTTAGTGAAGTTGATGGTCAACGCGGATATGGAACACGTCAGACGTGAAACTGAAGGGTTTGCAGTTAAGGAACGAGAAAAAAAATTTGAAATGTAAAATGCTACAACTAAGGTTTAAATGCCCATCAAAAAAGTCGTTATGCATTATGTAGATGATGGGGGGTTGAATGACAAAACTAGAATATCTGCACGGTAAAAAAATAATGGTCACCGGGGGGGGTGGCTTTCTCGGCAGCCACGTCGTAAAAAAACTTCAGGAACTTGGAATTAGTAAAAAAAATATTTTTGTCCCGCGCAGCAAAGATTTTGATTTGGTGGAAAAGGAAAACATCGTAAGAATGTTCAAACTATTTCCTCCCAATGTGGTTATACACACTGCAGGTGAAATCGGAGGGATTGGAGCAAATGTTGCAAATCCTGCGACCTTTTTCTATAAAAATCTTATCATGGGTGCGCAGATGATGGAAGTTGCAAGAATAAATGGCGTAGAAAAATTTGTTGCGATCGGTACTACATGTTCTTATCCGAAAAACGCACCGCAGCCATTAAACGAAGCTACGCTATGGGATGGATATCCTGCTGAAGAGACAGCTCCATACGGATTGGCAAAAAAGATGTTGATCGTACAGTCAGAAGCATATAGAAAGCAATACAACTTTAATGCTATCAATTTGATACCAACGAATTTGTACGGCCCGAATGATCACTTTGACGTCAAAAAGTCACATGTGCTACCTGCTCTCATTAGGCGGTGTGTTGAGATGAAGGAGCAAGGGTCAGCAACATTTGAAGTCTGGGGATCTGGCTCTGCCACGCGTGATTTTTTGTACGTTGAAGATGCTGCAGAGGGCATCGTGCTTGCAGCGGAGAAATACAACAAATCTGAGCCAGTTAACCTTGGTAGCTGCGTCGAGGTTTCGATTAAGCAATTGGCGGAAAAAGTTTGTTCACATATCGGTTTTAAGGGTTCCATAGTGTGGGACAAAACAAAGCCAGACGGCGTGCCACGTCGTTGCGTGGATGCAAGACGAGCTGAAAAAGAGTTTGGTTTCAAAGCAAGAACACCGCTTGATATTGGCTTGAAGAAGACCGTTGATTGGTACATGAGCCAACGCGCTTAAACAAAAACGCAGTGCATGCTACTATGACTCTTAGAAAGTGGTTGAGGAGCTATTATTATGATGCAATCGCAAAGCTATGCAAGTTTACAATACCCCCAAACAAAAAAGTTTTGCATATTGGATGCAGAGATGGTGAGCTGCTTGCTCAATTGCGCGCATCTCATGGCGTCGGGATCGATGTCAACCACGAGGCAATAAGGGCAGCTCAATCTAAACATAAAGGGCTCATATTTCATTGTGTCTCTCCCGAGGATTTTGTGCCTAACGAAAAATTCGATTACATAGTTCTTTCAGCGATTGGCACTGCTAAAGATTTGTACAAGGTTTTTGAGGTTATTCGCACAGCGTGTCACAAGAACACGCGTATCATAATACACTATCACAACTATATCTGGGAACCGATTCTTTCTTTGGCGGGAAAATTACGACTCAAAGAGCCGCAGCCAATACAGAACTGGCTTACGTTAAACGACATAAGCAACTTTTTATATGTCTCAGGCATGGACGTCGTGCGTAGAAGTAAGGAGCTTCTTTTGCCGGTTAAGGTACCTTTGATAGCAACTTTTCTTAATAGATATGTGGCAAGATTGCCGCTCTTTGGGAGTCTTTGCCTTGTGCAGTACATAGTAGCAAGACCTCTGATCCATGAAGTGCGAGACTTATCAGTAAGCGTTATAGTCCCTACCAGAAACGAAAAGGGAAATATAGAACGTGCTGCCAGGAGTGTTCCAAAGATGGGAAAACATACAGAAATAATCTTTGTTGAAGGGAACTCAACGGATGGCACAAAGGAAGAGATAGAACGCGTGATTGACAAGTACAAAAACAGAGACATTAAACTGTTTGTACAAAAAGATAGCGGAAAGTGGGGCGCAGTGCAGTTGGGATTTGACAATGCCTCTGGTGACATCCTTATGATCTGCGATGGAGATTTAACAACGCCGCCAGAAGATTTACCAAAATTCTTTGAGGTCATAGCGTCTGGTAAAGGGGAATTTGTGAACGCCTCAAGATTTGTGTACCAGATGGAAGGATATAGTATGCCGTTTGCCAATAAAATTGTAAACAAGTTTTTCAGTATAGTCTTCAAATGGATCATGGGACAGAGGCTTACAGACACGCTTTGTGGAACGAAGGTGCTCCGAAAACAAGATTATCTTGAGATGAAAAAACAAAAATATTTTCTCAAAAATGATAGATTCGGCGATTTCAGCTTGATCTTTGGTGCTACGAGAATGAACTTAAAAATCATTGAGATACCCGTAGCTTACAAAGCAAGGACGTATGGCAATACAAAAATAAGTGGCTTTAACTCGGGGTGGGTTTTGTTTAAAGTGATGCTCAAAGGTATGAAGTCGTTGAAGTTCTTTAGCATTTGACTACGAAGAGATCACCTTTTTCAAACTCTTTTTTGCCAGCATAGCCTGCTAAAGCAAAATCAGTTCTGTTTGCAGTTATATTCTTAAGGTAGGTATTAAAAGGCTCGTAGTACATCTTCTTTTTTTCGAGGTAATTGCTAGTAAAATGCTTTCTGTCAACAACAAAGTGAGAAACCAAAAATTGTGCACAAAAGTTTTGCACATCAGCAAATCGAGATGAGTAATATGTATCAAAGAAGCTTAAAGTCCGGTTTTTAATTTCCGCATAAAACTTTTTGTGATATCCTGCACTGAGCTCAGCCATTACAAAAACCTTGCGTCCACTATAGAGGGGTATGCAGTCTGCAGTACTTGGATGCGCAGCTATAAGGGTATCCTTTGGCAGATCGGACAAGAATGAATAAAGCTCTTCTTCATCGCAAAGGGTTTCTGAAAGGTGAATTTTTGGCACTGATAAGAGTAGAAGAACAATAAAGATAGCAATGACGACTATCCTCTGGCGGTATCGTTGGTGTGCAACTTTGTCAACGCCAAGGCTAACGGCGCACGCAATGAACACCAAAGAGGCAGGAACGATGTATCTTGCAGGGAAATACAGATAAAAGAAAAAAACAAACGCTAGCACGAAGCAGATTACGCTAGCAAAAGCAACGTTCCAGATCTCTTTCGGCATACTTAACTTTTTTTTATAGATCAATAAAAAGAGTAATGCAATAACGCCAAGTATGACGATAAAGTTTGAATAAAGTGGGCTCGATATTCCTAATGTGTGGTAATTAAAAATGGAGTATAACGTGTCACGCAGAGAGTCTGTAAATGGAATCGTGCCACGAAAAACAGGAACTCTTCCACCGCTGTAAAACTCAGGCATAAATAATGCCTCACGCAAAGAGACCATTTGTCCAAAGTTTCTCTTGTTCACGAACGACAGCAACAAAATAACAACCGGTATAATCGAATTGCGGACCAAAAGTGAGAACTTACGCTGCTGAATCGCAGTTAGACCATACGCAACAAGTGACAGCAGCAATATCGGTGGATAAAAAAGTGCCATCAAGATGAGCACTATTGCCACAACGAGGTTCTTGCCTTTGAGAAGGTAGTATAAAAAAGCAAAAAAAAGTGGGTAACCGAAAGCCCTGGATAACCCGCCCGAGAATACGCTCCAATGCACACCCAGCCCAAGGACGAGTAAGAAGGCAAACAAAAAAGCAGAGGACTTGTTAATTGCAGTTCCAAGTTTGTAAGCGTAGAGTGTTGCTAGCAAAAACAAGACGATTCCGAGTATTTTTCCCAACAGTATAAAGTTGAAGAACTGAGCAAAAAAGGAGTACCCGCGCAAGAGCAGTGTAGTCACGGGTGCCTGCGCAGATTCTGTATAACTGGCCATGATATCATCTTGAAAAAGGTTATCATCAACGGCCCGCTGTACAAAATAAATGATTCTAAAATCATCGTTGACATAAGTGTTGTTCAGCAAATTGGTTGAGGCAAACGCAATAAACAAAGCTACCAACAGCAAGACAATTGCACGCCTGTCCATTGCGACAAAATGTTTAGAATGATTTAAAAAGTCTCTCTTTTTAGAAGAGAAGATATGAATGTTCTTACGGAAAAGATACTCGAAAGAATAGTCTATCTCTTCAATACAATCGACACGTATTTTTTGATTTCGGGTATACTCAGCTATCTGGGGGTAGTATACTTATTGGACCAGCCCATAAAATTCTTGGCAGTTATTGCTTATTCTATCGTTCTCTTGTTGCTCTTTAAATTCGCTGATTTTTATCTACACTACCTCTTCTTTTTACCCCTGTTTGCACTATTATTCTTCCTACTAAAAGATTTTGATCCTGCTACAGCCGCGTTGCTGATCGGGGCGAACATCGCATTTTTTTATGTAACGCAATTTTTGTTTTATAGCATACCCTATATGATCATCATAAAAGATTTTAGCATTCCATTCCGTGTAATCGCAAACTCTCTGACAACATTTGCGCCAACCTCCTCAAGCGCAATTATGTCGATATACTTTTCCGCATTGCTATCTGAGACAATATATTTCGCACCAACAGTTGGTCTCTTTTCCTTGCTTCTGCTAGCTTCGTTGGTAATCGCCGCAATAATAACAAGAGCAGCTGTGCCGAGAACGATCCAGTCAGAAGATGTTAAACCAAAACAAAAAAGACAAGCAGAGCGTATAATCTACATCAACATTGATGGTTGCAGGCTTGATAAATTCAACACAGCAAATATGCCTTTTGTGCGAGATTTAGAAAAAAAAAGTGCAGTTTTTAAGAACGGAGCGACAACGGTGTATAGAGCGCTCACAAATCCAGCATTTGCGAGCATACTCACCGGTGCGACACCGAAAGAGACTGGTGCAACAAATAATAACTTTCATTCAGGCGTCAAATTGCAAGCCCTGCCCGATATAGTCGAGACAATCTTGTACGGCAACATACATATGAAAGATATAGCAAAGAAGAACTGGAACATAAAAGTAATCTCGCTTCCAAAGTATGGCCTAAGATCAGATGACGTGCTGATCGAAGAGTTAAAGAACGACCTGTTAGAAACAAACGCGAAACTGTTTATAGCTGACCTTTGTGACGTTGACTTGGCAGGACACGCCTATGGAAGCAATTCTAAACAGTACTTGGATGCGCTAGAAAGAACGGATAACCGTCTTAGGGAGTTCTTTGCATGGTTAAAGAAATCGAAATTGTTGAGTAACACGTTAGTGATTATCGGTTCTGATCATGGGCAGGCGGGGATGGAGCATGCGTACCTATTCGCTAGATCAGAGAAATATGTGCCGCTCATAATCCATGGCCACACCGTTAAAAAGAAAATTTTTGAGTTTGTGCCATCCATCATTGATCTCAATCTGACAATGAGCTACGCGTTAGGTGCACCATATTGCAGTTCCTCCCATGGAAGGGCACTGATAGAAGTGTTCGACTAGGTGCTAGAGAACCAAGGTGTTTTCAAGAATGCAGTCACATCAGTAACGAGCGTGCCCTCAGTGACGCCTTTCAAAAACCTTCTTGCAATATAGCGTGGTCGGAAGTAGAATTCTCTATAGAACTTGTGGTAGTATTTGTAAATAGTGCCCCAGGATAATGTCGGATGATCGTAGACCTCTCGAGGATCATGAAATATAAAATTTGACCAGTCAGTCACCTTAAGAATGCCCCCCATTTTCATATAGCGGTCAAACAAAAGCGTGCCAGGCATTGGTGTGCAGATGTCTACTTTAGCGATGTCTGGATCAGCCTCCTTTGCGATGTCTATCGTGTCTTGCATGGTCTCTTCCGTATCTGCCGGAAAACCAAGAATGAAGTACCCCAGTGTCTCTATGCCTACCTCTCTGCACATTTTAAAGCACTGAGGGATATCCTCAACCTTGATGTCTTTTTGAATATCATCAAGTACCTTTTGGTTGCCAGACTCTGCACCAAAGCTCGCTCGGTAAACGTTAGCGGCCTTCATAGTCTCGAGCATCTTTCTGTCCACAGAATTCACGCGTATGCCGTTCATGATGTTTATGTAAATGTCATTCTTTTCAGCAGCAAGCATTTCACAGATCTTCTGCGCTCGTGGACGAATCATAGTGAACATATCATCCATGACGTGTACCTCTTCAAAGCCGCACTCTCGCATGTATTGGAATTCTTTTAAGACACGCTCTACGCTTTTATATTTGTAGCGCATGCCAAAGACGTTTCTCGAACAAAAGTTGCATCGAAACGGGCAACCGCGGCTTGTTTCTATGGGTGCAACGCGAGACTTTTTGCAAAGTAACTTCGGCATTTTATATTGGTCTAACTTAAATAAATGCCACGCAGGCATCGGAAGATAATCAAGGTTCTGTATAGGCTCTCTCGCCGGATTGGTTATGGCTTTCCCTTCTTTCTTGAAAACAATGCCGGGAACCTTCGCTAAATCCTGTTTCAACATGTCCTGTATAGTTAAATCTGCCTCCCCCACAACAGCAACATCAAAACTCGTTTTTTGTACAGTGTTTACTCCGTTTTCAAGAAGAGAAACATGTGGTCCCCCTGCTATCGTCATGGCAGACTTGTTGTACTCTTTTGCCATCCTTGAGATTTCATCAGCCCTGTTCGTATTTTGAATAGTAAACGAGACACCAGTGATATCCGGCTGGAAATCTGAGAATGTGCTTTCAAGTACCTTGTTTTCGTCATTCTCAACATTGAGGTCTATGACGCGAACATCATAGCCATCACCGAGTTCAAGTACGCTCCCGGCTACAGTGGCTATCCCAAGTGAAGGCAGGACAGGTATGCCTTGGGTTATTTTACTATTCTTGTACACATGCTTGTAAGAGGCAACGACAAGTGCAATTCTCTTTTTGTCCATGACAGCTAAGATATGCAGAGGAATTTAAGGCTTTCGTTTTTTAAAAAGAGGCCATTGCTGCACTTTGAGTACAAGCTGTGGCCTAGGGAAGAGAGCCAATGTTTAAAAATGAGCAGTATGTCCTGTAGTGCGTCATGAGAACCCTCGTAAAGCAGATAGGGAAGTTCGTCGTAGGTTTGGGTATTCTTACGCTTCTGGTTTATCGCATCGGATTCCACGAGATTGTAAGCACGCTCACCTCAATTAACCCCTGGTATCTTTTGGCAACGATACTAGCGACTACCGTCGTGTTATTCGTCTATCCGTTATCATTGCTTGCGCTCTACGCGCCGATTAAAGAGGAACATCTGGGGTTGCAGCAGCTGTTTCGATTGCGCATGATCACGCAGATTCTTGGTAATCTTACCCCCAACAAGCTGGGAGAGCTCGTGATATTTGCCCTGATAAAAAGAAGATATAAAATGAACCAGATGCCTCTTTTCATTGTGTTCATGCTCGATAAGTTCACCACAATCATTCACGCGCTTATATTCTCCGCAGTGGGGTTTTTCGTTCTCTTTAAAGATAGCAACACCACCATCTTGCTCATAGGGTTTGCAGCGCTCGGTATACTCGTGTTGGCAATGGCTCCACTATTCATGCAGAAGCTACAGAAACTTGCATGGGCACTCTTCAAGATGAGGCGTCTGGATGCAATGCTGAAGAAGGTCGGCGCGTTTCTCCGCTTGTTCTTAAAACAGCATGTTCGATACGTCGTGTACAATCTCGCATTGACCGTTCTTTCATATGTAGTAACGGCATACGTGGTGAAATTGGCATTCCGAGCAGTAAACACGGAAGTTCCGCTGATGACTATTTTCCTCATATCGAATGTGGTTGCAGTTACCGCGCTTATTCCATTGAACATCCCTCTCTTTGGTATCAAGGAGCTGAGTAGCGTCTATCTGTATGCGCTCGTGGGAGTTAGTGCGGCAGTCGCCACGCAGGCGGTGATCGCAGTATCCATAGCAAAGTATCTGAATTACGTTGCCTTGTACTTCATATTCAGCGAACGATGATGCAAAGTAAGCTGTCATGGACTGAAGTCACTGAGAGTTCTGTGCCGCAAGGTTCTTAAAAGACTATGGACGACAGAGAATATATGCCGCGGTCGCATAACCTGGTAGTGCGCGAGCCTTGAGTTATACAAGCAAGCTCGTTTCCGTAAGGATATGCAGGTTCAAATCCTGCTCGCGGCGATTCTATTCATTTTTTTTATTCTCAACTGCCGCCAATTTCCATTTTTTGCAAAGAGAAACGCGCCAATTTTTATATGGTAGCCATGGCGGATACTGTACCATAGATGTGTCTCAAGATACCACATTTTTGCTTCAGTGTGCTCGCCGAACTCATGCTTCTTGTTTCTTTCCAGATCTGCTGCGAGGATGATCTCAAGCCAGTGATCTCTGTTCAACTCCCCAGTCTCTTGTTCGATAAAGTCGCTGTCACGTTGCGATGGAAAAAAATACTCGCATTTCGGGTGACTGTGATACCCCCCAATAAAATTTGTCGGCAAGCCATTCGCACTAATAGCATGTTCTAAGCTCCGCAGCCGTGCAACTGCAAGGTCGTCGCCATATTTCACGCTCTTGGGCATTCTTCTAGTTGTCTGCATTGGATACGCGTTGCGTACAAGGATTCTTTTTCGTTGGTAGCCTCGGTTCAGCTGAGAACGTCTTGTTGGCAGTTTTCCGAAAAGATTTCCGCTGCCTTCGCGAGGATATACTTCAACCGCTGTTCGAATCATATTATAAAATGCTTCATCGCTAATCTCAACGCTGACACAGCTCTCAAGTCCTTTGTCGTAGATCATTACAGAGAGGCTATCCGATAGGCTTAAATAAGTTTATCTTTTTTTGATGTACATGAGGTTCCTCATTGTTGGCGACTTGCACGGCCAGATGCCAAAGATTCACTTCAAAGAGTTCGATGCTATTATCGCACCTGGTGACTTTTGTCCTGATGAACACGCTGTCGTGAACAAGCAGGTGTATTTTGATTCCCCCACTGAGTTCCATGATTGTTAGGTTCTTTCAGGATATAAAAATGTTTTGAAACTTCTGGATAAAAGATATCTTTAAATAACGTACTAAAGGGTTATCCACTCTCATGGTCGAGCTAATCATCACAGAAAAGCCGGCGCAAGCGGAAAAGATAGCTGAAGCGCTTGCGGACGGGAAGCCTAAAAAAATCGTTGTCAACAAAGTAGCTTATTACGAGATAACGCACAACAACAAAGACATTCTCGTTGGCTGCGCTGTTGGCCATCTTTATTCTCTTGCGGAAAAAAAGAAAAATGGGCTGACATATCCCGTCTTCGACATCGAATGGAAGCCAGCGTTTGAGATCAAGAAAGCTTCTGCGTTCTCTGAAAAGTACTTGAACGTTCTGAAGAAATTGGCGAAGAGAGCTGATGCTTTTATCGTTGCGTGCGACTACGATCTTGAGGGAAGTTTAATCGGATTTAATGTTGTTCGTTTTATTTGCAACAAGAAAGACGCAAAACGCATGAAATTCTCAACATTAACTAAAGATGAACTTATAGCGTCATATGAGCATGCAATGCCACATCTTGATTTTCCCTTGATTGAAGCTGGAGAAACAAGGCATATGATGGATTACTTCTGGGGGATCTCGCTCTCAAGGGCATTAATGGCCTCTATTAAGGCTGCTGGTTCTTTCAAGATCATGTCTGCCGGCCGTGTCCAGGGGCCCGCGTTGAAGATCGTCGTTGATCGAGAAAAGGAGATCAAGAACTTCAAGCCGGAACCTTATTGGCAACTTGAATTAAAGGCCAAAGACTTTTCTGCATGGCACAAGAAAGACAAGTTTTTTGACCGAAAGGAATTCGATCAAGTGCTTCAACGCGCGAAAGGAAAAGACGCTATCGTTGCAAAATTGGGCACAAGCGAAGTAACGCACGCACCGCCTGCGCCGTTTGATCTGACGACGTTACAGACAGAATCGTACCGGTATTTTGGCATCAGCCCAAAAGAAACACTGGCGATTGCCCAGGATCTCTATACTGCAGGTTTGATCTCATATCCAAGAACCTCTTCGCAGCAGTTACCTCCTTCACTAGGATTCAAGAAGATCATGAATGAATTAGGCAAACAGACTGAGTACAAAGTGTTTTGTGATGAGCTCTTGAAGGGAAAGATGCAACCGAATGAAGGGAAAAAAACCGATCCCGCACACCCAGCAATATTCCCAACCGGGGAAAAAAAGAAACTGGCAGAAAGACAGAAGAAGGTTTACGACTTGGTCGTTCGTAGGTTCTTGGCAACGTTCTCCATTCCCGCTGTGCGAGAGACTCTAACAGCAGACATCAACGTCGGCGAAGAGCCTTTTGTTGCCAAAGGCATGAGAACTTTGAAGAAGGGGTGGTATGAGATTTATTACTTTCCAAAGCTGAAGGAAGAAGAACTGCCAAAGCTGAAAGAAGGGCAAAAGGTATATCCGTATGATCTTGTGCAGCACGATGAACAGACCCAGCCTCCAAATCGTTACAATCAGGCGTCTTTGATCAAGGCGCTTGAGAAATTGGAAATCGGAACGAAAAGCACCAGGGCCCAGATCATTGACAACCTCTACCAGCGAAATTACATCATGGAAAAGGCCATTGTTGCGACGGAACTGGGCCTGAAGACTGTTGAAACCTTGGGCAAATACTCGCCTGAAATCCTTGATCCTGAACTGACACGACACTTTGAGCAAGACATGGACTCCATTCTTGAGCAAAAGCATCACCAAGAAGAGATTCTGGAAGAGGCAAAGCAGGAACTCGCAAAGATTCTTGACAAGTTCCGCAAGCACGAGAAAGAGGTCGGCAAAGAATTGCTCGCGGCAACGCGTCTTACACAAGACAATGCCAGCAGTATTGGACCATGCGCCGTATGTAAGGAAGGAACGCTGATGATCCGAAGAGGAAGATTTGGTTTGTTTATTGCGTGCAACAAATATCCGAAATGCAAGACAACCTCATCGTTGCCGAAGAACTCAACGATGGTAAAGCCAACTGAAAAGTCCTGCGAGACGTGCAAGCATCCAATCGTCATTGTCTTCAGAAAAGGAAAGAGGCCTTTTAATTACTGCACCAACAAGCAATGCCCTATTAAATTAGAGTGGATCAAGCAGCAACAAGAAAAGAAGAATAATTTAGCTGCGCCAGCGGCGTAATACTTTGTATACTGAACGTTCACCGCAAACGTATCTAAAGTCTATGCTTAACCTATGTCCTCTAGCGCCGAATATTGCAAGAGGAGTTATGAAATCGTCACTCAATTCTCTGGTGACTGGGTCTTGTGGCTGCGCTGATGCTGCGTAGATTTCAAGATCAAAGCACGGGTTCTTTGGATTAGCCGCGTCACGAGCCCTAACGAATCTGAAATGTCTTGCCAGCTCAATCAAAGCGCTGCAGCCTTGATCTCCAAATGCTGACTGCAAGATAATCTTGCGCGCGGAGTTCATAGTTTCATGCGACAAGGGGCTTACGTCAACGGCATCCTTAATGACATTGTAATCTATTTTACGACAGGCTACAGGAGTTATGCTTCTGCCGTCAATCACTTGAGGCGCAGAAACTGAACGAAAATGGTGCGCTATCCTTGTTTCAAGAGCGCCTTCCCTTTCGAATTTCACTTCAACAGCGTCTATTCGCGGGAAATCGACAAGAAGAAGGCCTCTGGATGAGTAACAGCAGGCTGTGTTAAGGATCATTGGGAACATGCTGAGTTCAGAAGTGAATTGCGGAATGACTCGGGGGTTTTTCCCGCCCATCGATACCACTTCGTTGGCCAGATAACCGAATTCAGAAGCGGTGATTGTCTTTCGAAAGCTGTCTGCGCTTGAAGGGAAGCGCTCTGTTTCTGGATGCACGAAGAGGTCGTATCCTGGACATTCAACTTGGAAAAGAAGGGCGCCTTTTGCAAATGCTTCTATTTCAAGATCTCCGGTCTTAACTTCATGGAACATATCATTAAACAGCGCAGGAGAAAGATATAAACTTTTCGAGAGGGGCTAGACAAGGCATGCTCTAGACTAGCCTTATGCCTTCATTGAATATCTCGAAGCCAGAAGCTTTCTTTAACGGCCTCTCTTGGACAAGCTTGCGAGGGCCCTTCAACAGCTGTATGATCCTTGGGCACCACCTGCTGACCTGGTCTTTGCCTATCATAGCTACACCATCTTCATTTTCGTAGACCTGGTTTGTCATCAATATAGGTATAGCCCTGCTCACTTCATTCAATATCCTGACTTGGGTTTCCAATGCGATTTTAGAACCCTGCCTGTCATTAGCATATGACTTTCTGAAATGCGACCCTATAGAATCTAGAACGACCACATCGAATCTCTTTGCCAGGTTGACTAATTCTGAGATCTTCTTTGCCTGATCCTCTAATGATTTTACATTCAAGACGAAGATGTACTGAAGAAGCGATTCATAATGTTTTCCTGCGATCTGCTTGAAACGCTCAAGAGGAAAACCGTTTTCTGCGTCCAAGAACAAGCATTTCTTTTTCAGCTTCGCCACGTTCAGACAGGCGAGCAAGGCCATGGTTGTCTTTCCAGATCCTGCCGGACCGTAGATGACGCAGATCTCGTTCTTGAACTCGCCGAATGTCTTATCAAATCCTTCGATGCCGCTTCCAACCATGATGCTCTAGATGCACATGAGGTTTATAAGAATATGGCAAAATGGTTTACGGAAATGCTGCAAAATCTTCGATAGCGACGAACTTATAAACCGGAATTTAGTGTTTATGGCATGCTTGTAGAGATCATTCAAGGAGATATTACAACGCTCAGTGTCGATGCAATAGTCAACGCCGCAAACAGATCATTACTCGGCGGCGGCGGAGTAGACGGCGCTATTCATAGAGCCGCAGGCCCGCAATTGTTAGCAGAATGCAAAAGGATTCGGAGGTATGCATATCCAAAGGGACTGCCGACTGGAGGGGCGGTATTGACTAATGGTTACAACCTTCCAGCAAGATACGTCATCCATACTGTAGGACCAATTTATGACCAGGAAACGAATCCAGCAGTTTTACTGGCAGAGGCTTATAAGAATTCTTTAACTGTTGCTGAAGAACACGAATTGAGCTCGATTGCTTTTCCTGCCATAAGCGCTGGTGTATGTGGATATCCGAAACAAGAGGCTGCGCAGGTTGTGAAGAAAGTTATTAATGAGTTCCCTTTTAGAAGCCTGAAGAAAGTCATCCTGTGCTATTTTTCAGCTGAAGACAAGACGCTAGCTGAGCGCGCATTCAGGCAGCAATATCTCTGAAAATTTCTTGACCGCATTCAACAATGGTTTTATAACCGATGTTTGGCGGTTTTAACACTATGAGTCATACAACTTATGAGTATGTCATCAGGTTCTTATTTTCTGTCCTTGTTATTGCGCTTCTTGGGACTGCATTGTACAAGGCAGGGCTTTTTTCTCCTGGCTTGAAGATACCGGACTATTGCAGGATAGACGCGCCGTTTGGGTGCTCTGACATTGAGGTAAGGACAGATTCTGTAAGCTTTAGGTTCTTTAACGGCGTTGATAGAGATGTTAATATTACCTATATGAGCATACCTGGATGCAACGGAAAGGCTAACTTTTACATGTCTGGAGCAAGCGAAAAAGTTGTTGAGATTGGCGGTTGTTCTTTTAGCAAGGAAGTTGATGAAAGAATCTATTTCGAGTATACCAATGACCGCAGGTTCTACATTGCCCAGAGCTGGTCTTTCAGAGGATATGTTCGATAACCTAATAGACAGATACGTCTTCGGTAATATAACCTCAGTCACTTCATTTTTTACCAAGTGGGCTTTACGAACAATTGATGACGATCAAGCCTCACTTAGCAAAATAACTAGTTACCCTTTGGTGGAGTATAGCCAAGAAGAGTCATATTGATAACGCGTACCAATTCAGTCCCTTGTTTATTACGCACTGAAAAAACAGTTGGTACGCGGTTGTACTTTCCCCACGTTACTGGGTGCGTTAGGTCACCATAGAAGAGGGCGGACTGTTTTAATGGTACTAAACCGTAATTAAGAACGTTGTCGACTGTGGGAGAGTATATCTGAAGATTCTGTTGTAACATTTTTTCTGCTCGGTACCATCTCAAGGGCGTATCATAGGGGTGGGCACTAATTGTCGTACCTGCAGGTAGACTATTAAGCCAATCGAGGGCGTAGAGAAATTCACCCTGCCAATATGTCACCATGAATAGATTACTATCTGCAACGCCTTCGGTTCCACCGACGAAGACGTTGAAGTACGAACTCTCGAATGGATGGCTCGATCCAACAGAGTAGATTCCTGCTGCAAGAAGCAGCACCGAAGCTATGAGAACTAACACGTCTTTGTTCCATCTTTTCTTCATATGCGACCATAAAATGTTTACTCCTTCCACGAAACCGATCCCACCAAATAACGCCATAAACGGGTAAATTACCAGGAATAAGCGGTCTGCGTCAGTTTTTGGAACAAACGGCAACATGAAGAAGAGTAACGTGCTCCCAAACATAATTAGCAGATACATGAAGAACGTCTTTTTTTGGCGATTTCTTAAAACAAATAGCATCCCAATGATCGCAAAGATTACATGAAACGCATTGAATGTTGTGAAGAGCGCAAATGGAACATAAAGATATGAAATAGGTGCCCATGGGTCATGTAAACCTCCAAAGAGAAACACGGGGCCAGCTCGATCGGCATTAAATTGGAAGTACGTAATAAAACCAAGCGGGTTTGAATATAATTGCGGCGACGCGGTCAAAAAGATAATCCCTGCAATGATGTAGACAATAAATAAAATAGGAACGTTGATGCGTCCAGCCGAAACGTATGGTACTTGCTTATATCGGATATAATAATATAGGCTATATATAAGTAATGCTATAAAAATAAAATAACCTGTGATCTTTGTCGCAATTATTGCTGCCAAAATGATGCTCGTCGTTACAATGAGGACCTGACTACGTTTCTGCATCGTTTTATAGAATAAGAGAACAGTAAGAAAATAGAGCGCCATTACTGGTAGATCTAGCGCAAGAAGATGCGCGTGAAAGAATAGGCGCGGCATGGTCATGAGGATGAGTAAGGTACATAATGCCGTCGGTGCATCTAAAAGCTTGCGCAACAGGAAGAAAGAACCAATAAGAAATAGAAGATATAAAAATGTCGTACCAATGCGTAATGAAGTTGTCTTATCGAGAAAAGACCTTGTGAGGAGATAGAATGGTGTATTAAACAATGCAGCAAATTGAGGGTGTTCTGGTGGTATAAATGCTGCAAATCGTTCGGTGAATGACAAGGAGCTATTAGTCAGTGTCAACACCTTATAAAAATAGGCGGGCTCATCATATGTGACACCAATGTCTTGCATCGTTGCAAAAAGGGAATAAGAGAAACCCAATAGTACTATGACAAATGCTGCCAGATATCTATCCATGCTCTACAGGTTTACTTGATGTATTTAAGATTTTCTACGTCTTTTCGTAGCGGCTTCGCATAATAATTAGACCTGTTCTTGTGAAAGATAAACTTCAAAACACTCGCTAAAATCAATCTTTAAGCCCAATTCGAAGCTACCTGCGAACAAAGACGCTAACGTCGCAAATTAACCTCTTTGATGGATTGAGATTACTCTTCAACCCCACCCGTTAAGTATAAAAATATCAGAAAGAGAGTGATACAAATAAGGAGACTAAAGTATGACCTTTGTTTCAGGATCAGACCAACTAAATGTATTAATCGGTCTTGTAAAGAAGATTGGAAATGTTGATTTTAACAGATTTAGCTCTAGCTTTAAGCAAAGACTGATCATGCAAAAAACGACTTATTTTTTAAAGGTATTTGGGATACCTTTTGAATACCCTTTTACATGGTATCTGCATGGTCCCTATTCCCCCCAATTGGCAAAGGCTATGTTCGATAGTCTTACCCCTCTTGAAAAAGTTTCAGAAATAGAATTGATAAACGAACAATTTGTAAAGGCATTTGAAAATGTCGAACAACTTCTTGGTGAAAGGAAACATGATGCTCAGTGGATAGAGGCCTTAGCTTCGCTCCATTTTCAACAACGCTTGGAAAAAAAATCGAAAGAAGAAGTTTTCGCGGCTGTATTGCGAAAACAACCAACATTAACAGAAGATGAATGCGAAAAGGCATGGGACCATCTATAGATAATTCTGTAGCTTACATGACATAAGTTCCAATAAAAAAGGACTTTATCAAGTTAGACTTTTTCTGAATGCCTTGCATCTTTGATTGAATAAGCGGCTTGAATTCTTTTTTATTTCTTGCTTGATGCGCTTTTAATTTTACGTTCTTTAGATACTTCCAAACTTTTTCATCTGGGTTGAGATCGGGCGAATATG
>CAYJXL010000018.1:0-18990 GCA_964374125.1 Candidatus Woesearchaeota archaeon
ATTTTTGCTGTTTCGCTCCAATTGGCGTCAAAGTGGGCCTCATCAACAAAAATAAAGATTTCTTTTTCCAGATATATCGGGGAGGTCTTATGGACATCGTGAATGAAAGCGTCTACGACGTCTAGAATATTATTGCCAAGGTACGCCTTCAATTCGTCTGTTGAGAAATATAGGATCCTGTCTTGTTCGATACCCTTCTGGTTTTTCAAATAATTATAAATCTGGAAGACAATGATGGTTTTTCCAACACCCCTCAAACCAGGCAGAATGACCAACCTCTTTGTGATATTTCCGAGCTGTTCACCCATCAGGAAGTCATCAACATGCTTTTTAATCCTAAAGTACGCTCTCCTGTGCCTAAGGATACCCCCTCCGCCTTCTAAGTGGCTTTTGACCAGTTGCGGAGCTTCAGCTAGCTTTGCCAGCGTATACTTCACAAGTTGTTCCTTTTCGTTTATATCCATTTTACCGCCTTGATACTATTATACATTTTTATGTATATCTATTTATATACTGTTATACACTTAGATGTATAATTGATATTTAAATCTTTTGGTTAAACATTGGCTTAACTTAGCGTCTCGCAATAGGGGTTCACTCCAGTAAGCCTAAGCTAATCGTTAGGGGTATTGTTTCGGGGACTTTCCTTTTTCTTCAAGTATTGCAGGGTAGTTATCTCCTTTCATGACCTTGCCAAATCCTTCAACATTGATGCCAAATTGGTGATCATCTCCGAAATCAAAGATGAACAAGAATTTCTGGTTCTTTTTCAACTTCAAGTCTTTTATTTTTGTGTTTGAAGAGTTTGGCTTTCTATCGCTTGAATCATCCGCTTCAGGGTCGCTGGAGTATTCCATCTTCTTGTTTTTTGAATAAGGCCTGTTATCAAAAAAGAAGGAATACATGTGCGGATCGTCCCAACCAAAAGAAAGATAGATTATTGCTTCGTGCAAGTCATCAAGCGTGTGCGTTTCTTTCAGCTCGATTTTTCTCGTCACTTTTCTGCTGAAGCCGCAGCCACATTGCCCAAGGTAGTGGACCATGAAAATCGCAGTTCTCTGGCTTTGTTTATCATCCTCAACACGCACCCAGTATCTCATTCTTCCATCAATTTTTGGCTGCGGTTTATCTTTTCTTAGGGTTATCATGATGAATGGGCTCATCTCCCCAAGCATTTTTCATGCTTTCCATAAATGCTTTCACTCCAAGGTATACTCCAGCGCCAAACATCTCTGCAGCAAGATCCTTTTTTGAAAACTCTTTCAGCTTATTTTTTCTTTCGCTCCAAAGATCAGGAAATAGCCACTCAACCATTTTGTCTGCCATGCCTGAAGCAGCGACCTCAGGCATCTTAGCTGTGGGTATATCAACGTGGACATCTTTTATCTCTTCATCCGCTGGCGCTCTTGTGATGAAACATTTGTAGCACATATGCTTTTTTGACGTTTCAATCATATCTTCAGGACATTCTATTTCACTGCCACAAAAACTACAATCGACCTTAATGGGTTTACCCTCGCTGTAATCTTTTATCTTCATTTTGTTCCTCCTTCAAGCTTTTCGCTTTCTCCGGCTTTTGCTTAACAAGTTCGCAAACAGCCCAATAGATTCTCTTCCCTGTTTCTTCAGACATCTTTAATGAGCTCCATCAGCGAATATTTTTTCTTATGGCCTCCAATTATCTCATTTTTCGTTTTTGTAAAAAATGTTCCTTCTACGTCAAGCTTTTTTATTGCTTCGAGCATTTTTCCGGCTTTTTTGTACGGCCAGCCTGAACCGGAGTCAATCCAGCTAAAGCAGAGCCTCTTAAATATACTGCATGCCAGCAAGGGATGCTCTATACTGAGCTTACTAGCGAGCAACTCCAGATAATCCATATCACTGATGCTCTTAGAATGTTCAAAAGCGTTCTTATAATCGCCTTCATAGAAATATAACTTTGAAAGAAGGCTGTTTCTGTTCTTTTTTGCAGAGTCAAAGACGATCTGCTTGAGATAGCTTTTCCACTCGCCGGTGTTTGATTCCCTTTTAAGCTTCAGCGCATAACCAATGTCTCCAGTTATTTTTGCTAAACGAAGAAGAATCTCCTTAACCTCATCTTTCCGGCCTAATTTTCCCAAAATCTCTATTTTTCTGTTTTCAATATCCTCGAAATTTTCCTTTTTTTTGACTTTTTCGCATTCTTCCAAAGCTTCTTCAAATCTTTTAAGGACAATTAATTTATCTATAACCTCCAAAGCAAAGCCGGATGTTCTGGCAATCTTAAGGTATTCATCATCACACCCAATTTTATCATATAGCTCTAGGCAGAATTGACTATAATCTTCTTCCTGGCCGTCGTAATAACCCTCGTCTCCAGGTTTATTTGGCTTGTGAAACTCTTTTATTAACTCTATATCCTCTTTTGAAGCGCACATGCCAAGAAATGCTTTCTCAAAACTGCTGTCAAAACCATAGTTGTCATTTTTAATGAACTCCGTTATCTTTTGTAAAAACGCGCGCTTTTCTTGCCTAGACGGTTTTAATGATGAAAAAATCTCTCCGTACAGCAAGGACCAGTCTTCCAGGAATGATCCCAACTCTCCTTCATCATGCACATTGTCTTGCCCTTTGATCATAATCTTAAAGCAGATTTCCATCTCGCTTAGCAACGCCTTGCCCCATGAACCTTTGTCTCTTCTAATGCCTTCAAGTATGACTTCTAACTGGGATATCAGCGCGCTTACTTCATCCCAGTCCACAAACTCAGATAAAAGGTTCCTTACCTCTGAAACAATCTCTTCTCTTTCTATTTTTACAAGCGATTTCAGCTCGGGGCGTTTCTTTAGAAATTCGGTTAACAGCCCAATAAGCTCTTCTCTGCTTTTTTTATCGAGAATATCCCTTATTGACTCTTTTTTTTGCAGCCTTGCTTTTTTTGATTCTTTGTTGTGCTCGCCTTTGATTGACAACCATTTTAGCAATAATGCCGCCGCATGCTTGCAGTTAAAGTCGCACGGGCAGGAGCATTCGCAGGCAATATCCCCTTCAGAATCAATTGTGACAGAAACATTATAATTTTGGTTGCCCCTCACAACACCCGCTATTGTAGAAGAGTCAATGGATTCAATTGATTTAACACAATCCGACTCAAAATATTCTTCCCCCCTCAGGTAAATAATGCTATCAAATAAGCTTCGAACATCTTCAATAGTTATGTGTTTGACTGATCTTGTCAAGCCATTTTCCATTTGTCCCCACAAACTTCCAGTCCAAGCATCTTAACATTTCAATAATCGCAGAGCTGTCAAATAGGTGCACTTGATCCGCTCTTCAAAGTTCTTTTTCTTGAATTCTTCCAGCGCTTTGAGGTTGATCTTTTTTGGCAGCTTCATTTGATGAATTCTTTATGCTCTGTATCTATATTAAGCTTTCTTCCTGGTTTGTTAATTTGTTCTATTCACTTGGCAGGAAAGCATTTAAATGTTGATTTCTCGTAGGCTGCATGAACAAACGAGGCCATCATGAACTAGGCACGGGCTTTTATGTTTTTTTTAATTGCCGTTATTGTCTTTCTTAAGGTTTCTCTAAGGAGGTTGTACAACAAGCTACCTCGCAGATAACAAATACAAAGCTATTTGATACGAAACGATCTGGATTAAGAATGCCAGCTTCTTGGCGCAGCGCTTATCGTAGAATTGTTTGTTTGCGATCGCTTCCGACGCTGATAAGTTTTATTGGCGTGTCAAGGCTTCGTTCTATAAACTGCACATATTCTTTCGCTTCTTTAGGCAGATCGCGCCATGACCTGCAGTCTGCTGTCGAAGTCTGCCAGCCTTTCAAGCTTTTGTATACTGGTGTTACGTTGCCTAGCTTGTATGGCATATCATGTTCTTGTTTTCCATTATGCTCGTAACCAATACAAACGTTAATCTCTGGTTCGGCGTCAAGGACGTCGAGCTTTGTGAGTGCTATTTCTGTTAGTCCGTTGATGCGGGTAGCGTATCGTGCTTGTACGAGATCGAGCCAGCCACACCGACGTACACGGCCTGTTGTGGCGCCACGCTCTTCACCGCGCGTTTGGAGTCCTGCACCTGTTTCATCTTTGAGTTCTGTTGGAAATGGACCTTCACCAACGCGCGTCGTATACGCTTTCAGGAGACCGATGATGTCGGTAATCTCGCGGGGGCTAATGCCAGCACCGCTACATGCGCCGCCTGCAGTTGTTGTTGAACTTGTGACGTAAGGATAGGTGCCATGATCGATGTCCAGCATCGTACCCTGTGCGCCTTCGAGAAGAACACCCTTGGCAACTCGTAACGCGTCATAAACGATCTTGCCTGCGTCAACAATCATTAGCTTAATACGTTCGAATAGTTCATAAGTTTCTTCGATGACGTTGCATGGTAGGAGCATTGAGGCACCTTGCTTGAGGTTCTCTTGGGTTATCTTCTTGTTGTACTCTTGGCACTGTCGTGTGACTACCTGTTCTGCGCAGTCGCGGTCAAACAGATCAACGAGCCTGATCCCCTCACGAGCAATTTTGTCAGTATAGCAGGGGCCAATGCCTCGTCTGGTGGTATCGATCTTTTTGCTGGTGCTTGCGATTTGCTCGAGTTTCTTGTGATATGGCGTGATGACGTGTGCACGATGAGAAATACGAAGATTACTGACATCGATGCCAGCTTGCTGAAGTTCGTCGAGTTCATTGCAAAGCGTTTCGAGGTCGATAACCATGCCGTTACCGCAGATGTTGATAACGTCTTTGTGGAGAATACCGCTTGGAATTGTGTGGAGCACCTTTTTTGCGCCGTTGACGACGATCGTGTGACCTGCGTTTGGACCGCCTTGATATCGGACCACCATTTCGTATAATGGTTTACCTTTGTCTGTTTTGTTGGCAAGTATGTCAACAACCTTACCCTTGCCTTCGTCTCCCCACTGCATGCCTAAGATAATGGTTGCTGTCATGTGGTGTACTTTTTCACGATACTGTGTGGTTCTTTCGTAACTGCGGTAGCGTACTGTGAATTAAGCTCGAGAATTGCCTTTTCTCGGAATTCTTTGAGATTCATTGCGCCGACATTGCTCATGGCAGCACGCACCTTTACAAGGTCTATTTTTAGGCGGGGTTTAAGCCTCCCACAATACGGTACTGGTGCTTCTACACCCTCTTCGAAGTATGTTTTCTTTGTTAGTCCATAGCGATCAAAGTTTTGTGCACGACGCGAGCCTTCCCCCCAACTCATTACTGCCTTGATTTTGCCTTCATCAGTTGTGACTTTTCCTTCTTCATCAAGCTTTTCACTTGCTGCTTCATAAAACTGGTTGAAGTAACCGCCCATCATAATGGCATCTGCGATTGTTAGTGCAATAATCATGTCAGCAGGGCCTGTAATGCCACCATCCATGACTAATGGAACATACCTGCCGGTTTTCTTTCTGTATTCTCTTCTGGCCCGGTCTGCTTCCATGAGCGCAGTCATTGGCGCCCTGCCAACTGCTTTTTCACGAGCAGTTATGCAAATGCTACCTGAGGACATGCCGACTTTGACGATATCTGCGCCAGCGTCCATCAAGAAAAAAGCGCCTTCGTAGGTTACGACGTTTCCTGCACATAGCGGCACTGGCATGCTAAGAGCTTTATACTCCTTGATTACTGTTGCGGCAAAGTCGTTATAGGCATCAGACGTGTCGATGACTATGAGGTCAGCCCCCTCTTCGGCCATGTGCGCTACGCGCTGTTTCCAGCCTTCGTGCGTTGGTATGGCTGCGCTAACCTTGATCTTTTCCGTATCTTTTTTGAACGCAAGTTTTACCAGCCTCCCAAGGTCGTCGAGGATGACTAAATAATTCTTCTTTGCTTCTTTAAGCCTCTGTTTTGCTTCTTCTATGGTAATATCTGGTTTGCGACACGTTGGTAGGCCGTTGTCGTTTGGGCTGATCATCGCTTCTGTGACCATGTCGTGTTCATTTGCCCCCGTAGTCCAATAATGCTGTTGTTCAAATATCCCGAGGAACGTGTTGTTACGGTCAACAATGGGAACCCTCGTGTGTCCATGCTTCTCTACTTTTCTAAGAACTTCCTCAATTGTTTCGTTTTCTCTGGCAGTAACCGGTTCTTCGACGAATCCCATTTCGTAGTGCTTGATGCGTTTAATAATACCAACTTGCTCTTCAATCGGCAACCTTATCGGGAGAACACCTAATCCTCCCTCCTTACCGAGTGCTAGAGCCATTTCATAGCCCGTCACTGATGTCATCGCGGCACTGAGCAATGGAATTTTTAATGTCAGATTGTCTGCAAGTCTCGTTTCGAGACTGATGTTTGGCACTGTGCATTCCTTTGAAGTGTGCCCTGGGAGGAGGGCAAACTCTTGGAAGGTTCTTCCTGCTTGGAGAATGATTTTTTTTGCCATCAGAGCCTTATGATGTCTATTTTTATAAGTTTGCTTCATCACTTTGTTGGGACGAAGATTTTTTGTAAGGGTTATAGCGGAACCTATAGCTTAGGAATACTAATCACTCTTCAACCGCACGCATGAGGTATATAAGCAGAGCCCTATTTGTGCACTTATCATGGAGGTGATGGCGCATGAAGGTTGAACTAGAGGTTATTGAGGAGCTTACAGGGGAGCAGCTTCGGAAACTTCCCGTGGGGAAGGGCGGGGAGCTTTCGGATATCTACATTGAGGGTGTTGCCGAGGAGCTTGAGGATGATGATGAGATCAGCGTTGAGGAATGCGGCTTCATGAAGGGCTACCTCGCAGATTAGGAACGTGCCTCGCGGTACTCGGCGACGATTTTTGAGAGGATATCCCTTTTTTCTTTTACTTTTTTCAATTCATCTTTATTGACAATGATAAACTGGTCGTGCCATTCGATGTTGAGGTCGTTTGCGTCTAACGAAAGACCGCTCTTTTTGAGTTCACTGGACAGGGTATTCTGTGAAAGGATGGTTGCTCCTTGCTCTTTTACGTAATCTAGCGTAGTTTCACTGATCGAGCTTGGATCGTTTATATAAATCGTTTCATTCTCTTTCAATTGGTTGATGAGCTCCCGACTCATATTCTTGAACCTGCGGATAACTTGTTTTCCCTCTACGTTGATGAGCGTGTCTCTTAGTTGCATGATTTTCGCTTTCGATGCTTCTAATGCTTTCCCCTGTTTGTATATATTCTTGTAGAGCGAGACAATCTTGCGGTCCTTGATTTCAATCACATCGTGCATCTTTGCATGGATTGATTGACTGATAGTTTTTTCGAAACTCCCTATTCTTTTCCTGAGAAATTCAATTTCTTTCGCGAGCATGGCATTCTTATTTTTCAATGCAGTGTTTTCTTCAAATATCCTGTTTGATTTTCCTGCCTTCTGCCTGATTTTTTTCTTTGGGAGGGCTACGGCTTCCTTTTTTTCGAGTTTTTCAAGAGCACCTGCGATATTCCAGCCTTGGATGACGAGTTCCTTGACTTCGTTCATACGGTGCTCCTTGCCGTCATGCTTGAGGTGCGATTCCACTTTTTGCAGCGCTGGGCGAAGCTCGTTGAACGCGAATAACGCTGCCGCGAGGGCGTCGCGCTGGTGGTCGTCATTTGTCTTGAACGCAGCAGTCATTCGTTCCTTGAGGCCAATCTTCATGTCTTCCTTCGGCCGGAGGAGCTTTGCGCTGAATGCACTGCAGAACTTCTGCACGTAGTGTGGCGGATAGCAGACGTCGGAACCAACAGCGACAATCTTGCCCTCTGTTCCGAGGAGCTCACTGATCAGCGCGCTTAAGGTGAGATTCTTTGCGCTCTTGAGCTTGAGCAGATTCCCCTTGGTGTCGAGGACTGCGTACGCGGTTGTTATGCCTGGATCGATGCCAACGATAAGGGGCTCTTTGACCATATAACTTTATAAGGCCATAATCTATAAAAACGTTTACTTTATTGATTGGGTATGAAGATTTTCGCATTTGTGGATGTGCATGCCCAGGTGCGCTGCATCAAGAAGATACTTCGCGAGAGTCGGGGAGCTGACTTTCTCGTTTGCGCTGGTGATTTGTCTAACTTTTGCACAGGACTCGAGAAGATGACGAAGATGCTCGCACTGGCGAATAAGCCTATGATCATGGTGCACGGAAACCACGAGGAATCTTCTGACATTGACAAGCTCGCGTTAAAGTTTCCATTCGTCGTCAATGTGCACAGGAGGCTGTATCGCGTTGGCAATGTTGCATTTGTTGGTTATGGCGGCGGCGGGTTTGCGTTTGAGGACAAGGGCATGGAGCGATTCTTCGAGAATATCAAAAGCAAGATTCAATCTTTTGACAATGTTGTCTTAGTGACACATGCGCCAGCGTATGGAAAGAAGGTCGATTATGTTCCTCGCTTAGGGCATCGTGGCTGCATCTCTGTCAATCGGGGCATTAAGCTTCTGAAGCCGGCATACGTGATTGCCGGGCATCTGCACGAGACTTCTGGGAAAACAGATAAACTTGGAAAGACATTCTTGTTAAATCCAGGATGCGCTGGAAGGATGCTTGAGATATGAGCGATTTTGAGGAATACATCAAGAAATTATTAGAGTTGTATCAGAGAGAGATCACTGGCAGGGACAACACTATTGGAAAACTTGAGGAAACACTTCAAAAAACAAACGAAGCCAAGATTGCCCTAGAGGATCGAAACAGAGAGCTCATGGGGAAGATTGCCTGGCTTGAGAAAAAGTCGCAGGTTGCACTGGTGAATGTTCATACAATACAACAGCCTTTGCTCATAACTGGTTTGAACAATGAGGTGACTTATGCTTCTGAATCTTTCCTGAAACTGACTGGATACTCGCTAGGGGACGTTGTAGGAAAGACAGCGTCCCGGATTCTTGGCGGAGTTGACTTAAGAGTAGAAGAGGCCAGCGCTCTTGGTGTTGAACGACTTCCGTCGAAAGATCTAGTCATTCAGACTGCTAGCGGCGCTAAAGTTCGAGTGACTTTGGACATATTCCTGAACATGACAGGGGATATTAATCCGTATAGCGGTTTCACTCTGATAATGGAGCCTACGGATAGAATACACAGGCTAGGCGTTATGTTTAGCCACCTCTTGTCCAGGGGAAATTACCATTTAGTTGAAGCCAGCGAGTATGCTGAAGGGGACAAAATTACCAATATAAAAGATTTTTTGCCTGCGTGCATCAGCATCTTGGGCACGAAGGCGCATCCAAGGAAAAAGACTGTTGTAGTGAACTTTGATGGCATAAAAGAGTGCGACAAACAAACGCTTGGGCACCTTGTAAAACAACATAAATTTCTTGATGGCAAGGGTTACCAAATGTTCATTGTTGGCGTCGGAGAGGGAAGCGACGTATACAATGGCTTGGCTGAGGTCGGCTTCCCGACTGATTATATATCTAAAGAAATGCCAAAGAAGATTCAAAGCTCCAAGTAGCGCTTCTTGTTCCCCGGTTTTGTCAACAAGACTACGCGGCTTTCTTTTTTTTCGTCTACCAATCTGTAATCGGTCAACTTCTCTATCTGCGACGCGAAATCTTTTATTTCTTCATGCGTCGGCATCTGCTCATACGTCATGCGAAATGCTGCATAACCGACAGGCATTGCAGACTTTAATTCAAGGAAATCGAAATCAGCACTGTTGATGAGATCTGCGTATCCTTGAGGATCATGGAAATTCCAACCTTTTGCGAGCGTCATTCTGATGACACTGCGATTGAAGCGCTTGAGGAGGCTTATCGACCTTTTGATCTTGTTCCAACCGTCCTTTGCCATGGGATTTGTGGCGCGGAGGTATGTTTCTTCATCTGGTGCTGGCAACGTGATGTACATCTGCGTCGGCTGATGCTGAACAAGTTTTTCTACCATGTCCGGGAAGGTGCCATTAGTAACAAGGAATGACGTCATGTCATTGCTGTTGATGGTATCGATGAGCTCTGGCAGCTGCTGGTACATACAGGCGTCGCCAGTGAGACTGAGAGCGATGTGCTTTGGCTTCAACGATTCTTGCGCGCGCTTCGCGTCAGCATTCGGATTGCCAAGGTAGCCGATGACTGCGTTCCTGTGCTCGCGGATGAAGCCTTCGAAGATTTCCTGCGGCGGATCGCTGAACTGATTCTGCCTTGGGAATGTGTAACTGATATCACGCCAGCACCACTGGCAACGCAAATTGCAGAAATCGAGCGTGACTGTCGCCTGGATGCAGCGCCAACTTGAGATGCCGTAGAACGTGTTCTTGTAACAGACGTTCTTTCCCTTGATTGCGGCTGCGCAGTAATTGCAGGTCTTGATTGCAGAATGATTGCCTACAAGCCTATAACCTTGTTTTTCGAGGACCTTGCGACGGGCTTCGAGCAGGTAGTTCTTTGGTTTCAATTCCTCTTTATTTCTTTCAGTAACGACCTGTATCTCCATGAGGTGACGCTTGCACTTTACTTTATTAACTTTTTGTTAGTTTAAAAAAGAGAAAGAAAAAGATCAGAAACTTATCGTCTTCTTCGTGAAGACTTTCGTCGTGAACTTCGAGAGGATCTCGAAGCTGCGGCTCTTTTTCGTCTTGCCATAATCATTCACCTCTTTCGCCTCTATTGTGGTTGGTGAAACACTTTCACACAAGCAATTTCACATTGTTTTAGTGAATTTAATTGCTTAAATACTTTTCTATTCTCGTTTTAATTATCTTTTCAGGAAAATTCTCTGAAAATTCGAGAAATTGTTTTTGGTTACTTCACTTTGTGCTATGTTTTTGATTTCCGCGATCTTTTCTACAGTTTTTGCGACAAACATTGGTTCATTACGTTGCTTTGGTAGGGGCGCGAGGTATGGCGAATCTGTTTCTGTAAGCAGCTGCGTGATCGGAACCATGTTCACGAGACCCTGAAAATGAAGACTGCGGAGAATGATTGGCGGGATAGAAAAATACCAACCATTATTGACAATTTTTTTTATTAGCTTATAGTTGCCGGTGAAGCAGTGAAAAACAACATCTTTCAACGTTGTTGACTGCATTATTTCTATGACGTCAGCTTCTGCCTTTCGGGTGTGAAGGACGACAGGTTTTTTTAGTTTTTCTGCAATTTCCAGCAATTGTCCAAAATATTTCTTCTGCTTTTCTTGCGGCAACTTTTCCGTTGTATCTTTGTAGTCAAGGCCTATCTCACCGACGGCTATGATGTTGCTCCTGTTTGCGACGATAAAGTCAAACTCTTTTTGGATTTCCTCTTCTGACAAGGCGAGAATGTCTGTAGGATACAGCCCGAGGCTGGCTTTTACGATATCGTATTTACTCGCCAATTCCAGGGCTTTAATGTTGTTTTCGTGGTCTGTGCCGCTGGTGATGACTGCGACAACTTTATTTTGTCTTGTGCGTTTGATAACATCGTCTCTGTCCGCATCGAATTCCTTGAAGTGCAGGTGACAGTGGACATCCACGAACATATTACACTCCGAACAACACGATCATTGGCTTTGTCAAGAATATGAGAAGCTTCCAGAGATATGGCAGCATGTTGATGAATATCAGCAGCAAACAGAAGTATGTTGCTGCCGCCCAGAATTTTTTTGCCTTCGTTGAGTTTTTGAATATTGCCAACGAGAAGGTGAGAAACATACGGCCGCCATCAACAGGTCCGAGCGGCAATAGGTTGAACAGCCCTACACCGAGGTTCACGACGACCATCCAGAATACCAGCAGATGCAACCATTCAAATGCCTTCGGCAAGAATGCGCCGTACTTCTTGAGGATATGCTCTCGAACCTTTGTCTTTACGTCCATGTCAGCTATCCCAAGAAAAGCCTTGGACTGATTCTTTGGATTTTCCACTGTTGTGAGCGAGAATTCTCCCTTGTTTGTTTCAAGAGTCACATTATCCCCGGGTTTCAGCTTATTGACTACATCAACGAACTTCTTTAGCTCGCTGGTCTCTTCATCGTTGACTGCGGTGATGATAAATGGCGAACTGATGCCTGCCTTTGCAGCCGGGTAGTTATCCGCGACTTTGTTGACGATGATGCCATCACCTTGGTACACTTTTTCGTAGATAGGCGCGCTTACGAAGTTGAGGATTCCGATAAATACAATACCCATCACTATATTTGAAAAAGGACCTGCGGAGAATACTGCGAGTTGTGCTCTTACGCTTCGCTTTGCAAGTTGTTTTTCATCAGGTTCTACGAAAGCAGCGAGTATCGGCCCGAGGAACGCGAATCCTGAGCTTTTAATCTTCGTGTCGTAGACGCGGGAGAAGATGCCGTGGCAGAATTCGTGGACGACAGCAACGATAAAAATCGAAATAATCCAGTGCCAAAATGACAGGACTGGCAAGCCTGGAAGGACTTTGATGCCAGGGAGCACAGGAGCGACTGCAGGCATTGCTTCAGGAACAAAGATGAGCTCGATCGTGCCCTTAATCAGCCAGTAGAATATAAACAGCATACCTCCAAACCCGGTCAAGATAGAAATGAGACCCAAGAAATGCCAGAAGCTTTTGGAGATGCCCGCGAGCTTGTCCATGAGCTTGATGCCAAGCTGCGTTCGGTAGATAGCGAATATTTTTCCCTGAACCTGGAAGCGCGAGCGTCTCGCGAAAAAAAAGATAAGTATGCCTATGTAGAATATGACTGCAAACAAGAGATCGTAATTCATCCTTACTTGCCAACTGCCTTGATCTTCCTTATTGGCCGGAAAACCTTGCAGCCACACCTCTTACAGCTGAGCTCTCTTCGGATAATCTTTTGCGGAAGCGAGCGGATTTTTGTTTTACAACGCCTACAAACGAAGACATTCTTGAACAACCTTTGGGAAGCTTCTGGGAACTTTACCATTTTACTCTTGCGCTCTCACCTGCTTCATGATCTTGTCCTTCAAGATGATCCAGTACATCACCTGCGAACCCTCTTTAATTTCTTCCTTGAGATCTTCCGGGATCTTGAGGTCGAAGGTTTCGTATGATCTGAGGTCCATGACATTTGCTATGTCGTCCTTGATAGAGAGGACTTGGGCGGTTTCCTTTTCTATTAGGGGACTATCGATCGTGTCGTGCGCCGGCTTGACGAAGATCTTCTTTTCGTTGTTGATGAGGCCGACAGCTTCGATGCGGCACTTTGCGTGGCCATGCTTACCTGGCTTTGATTTTGTGACGCTCTTAACGACGCAAGCGACGCCGTCAATGACCACGTATTTGCCGTCCTTTAATTCACCTATAGAAATGGGCTTTACTTCCATTGTTCCTAGTTTGAGAAGCGAGCTTTATAAATATTATGCTTAGATTTTGTGATGTAAACGGTTTTTCCCTGCCGCTAACTTACTGTTTGCTGCGTATTTATCTTGTGTCCATTGTGCTTATGACCAAATTAAGTCTCAATTATAGCATATTTTGTAATTTCAGTATCGCAACTATGGTACTTTTTGCACCATTCTTGACATTTTTCTGCCCGTTTCTTTTCTCCATAGTGAAACTTGCATTCTTCACATTCGAAGAGTACTATTTTCCCTTTTGTGATTTGTTTAACGATTTTCTCTCACCTTTTTGTATTGCATTTCTTGCACCCCTTTAAAGTCCTATAATCAAAAATGGCATTACCTACAAGGATGACGGCGCCAATATAGATCATAAGAGTAGATTCTGTTAAGTATCTTCCAGCATAGACTGCTCCTGAAGCTAGTATACCGATAACAAGAAAATGCCACCTTTTGTGGTAGCGAAAGTTCAGAAGTAAACCAGTAATGCCTATAAGCAGAAACAGGATGGTAATGACACTCAACAGCCTGAAATTAACTAATGCGCCTAATCCTATCGCTGTTAAAAAGGTGCCTATAACTGGGACGCACGCAGGGCAGAAAGCACTAAATAAGCTGCCTGTGACTGAACCACCTTCTGCTACTGCAGTGTTCTTCAGACTTTTCATCCTAAAATCTTTCGTAAGGTTTTCTTTGCATCGGGAGATAATTTTTTAATACAAATGCAGATACAGCACTCGCACTCTGGGCAAATACCTCCATCGCAACAGGGACTTCTCCTTGCCATATTCGTTCACCTCCATAAAGTTTATATAATATACTTGGTTTATTATATTGAGTAAGCCGACTATATAAACGTGGGACTTTAAAAATGGAAACTAAAAATAGTATCCAAGCAGATACTGGCTGCTGTAGGATGAAGTCAGTAAAAGGCTATTGTCCTAAACCCCTTGAATCTGCTTCTGACTTTCTCAGCAAAAAATGGACAATCTCGATTATTATTACCATCGGCAATTTCAACAGGTTAAGATTTAATGATATTAAAGGAAGAATTGAAAAAATTACTGCTAAGACGCTTACAGACCGTTTAAAAGAATTAGTAAAGGTGGGTATAATTAAAAGATACTCTTATAACGAAATTCCACCAAAAGTAGAGTATTCCCTAACAAAAAATGGGAAACTCCTAATGCACGCTCTTCATCCTTTAGTTCATTGGGCAGAACAAAAAACTTAGTTCAAGATAACATTTATAAACAACCACAAACTAAGAAAATGATATGGCAATCGGCACTGCATTCAGGATCTTCAAAAAAGTTAACTATGCGCTAATCTTCTTCGTCGTTGCAATACTCATCGCTTGGCTTTATATGGGCCCACTGACAATTCAAGATAATTATGATGCAATCGCATGGATATTTGCAATCGTATTTCCAGTCATTGTCGGCTTGATTGTCGCGAACCAGGTCTATAACATTCGTGAAGTCAAGACCTGTCCAACGTCCGCAACCTCTGGTGGTATTCTTGGCAGTGTCGTAGGCATTATTACTGTTGGTTGTCCCGCCTGCCCGCTTGTGTTACTCGGCTGGCTTGGTCTTGGAGCTGGAGCAACCGGTGGTGTTCTCGGCGGTCCCTGGATAAAACTCGCAAGTCTTCTCGTGTTAGTTCTTGCGCTTTACTGGGCAACCAAACGTTAATGAATATATCCTTGCGCAAGCAACTTTCCGAGTGTTGTCAAACGAAGCGCGATATGTTTCTGCTGTAATGGAAGGATATCGATAAGCCCCAGTTGCTTCAGACCTTCTGATTCTCGTGTGCCATTGATGTGATAAGAAAGTAATGGTGGACTCATGTTAGCTTTTTTCAAAAGATTATCAAAACTAAGCGTGTGTGTGTTTTCTTCGTACAGAAGCTGCAATAAAGTCATCTTCTTGTCAGTTAAGAGTGTATAGTAAGAAAATTTAAGCACGGGTAGAAGCATGACCCGCTTGCCCATAACATCAAATGCTTTAAGGCCGTTAACAAAAGCTGCGCTTGTTGCTGCACATCGCGTTGTCCTGTCACCTGCGCCAACATTGACGATACTTTCGTTATCTTGGTACTGTGATGCGATATCGCCCACTAAACGAAAAATCTCTTCCCATAGCTGACCTTTGATTTCGTGTATAGCTGTGCTGATATTGAATTTTTCGAGTTCTTTTTTGACTTTCTCTGCGCGTGCAACCGAATGTTTTTTTGAACAGAGCAGAAAAAGACGGTTCGTTGGAAACTCTCTGATGCCTATATAAATCGCATTCGTATTCGTCGCCAGCGGCGCAATTACATTGTAGCTCATGAGCGCGAGACGCTGTTGAGAATTATAAACATATGCTTGAACAACCTTCACTCCTTTAATTGAACGTACATTCAACCCTCAAAAAATCACTTTAAACCAATTCTTTTTAGTTGACTGGTATAATAAAAGGGCAGGTGAACTAAGATTCCCGTGGCTCGTCAAAACGAAAAGTTTAAGTATTTAAACGTAATCATGTTTTTTAACATAAGAAGGCAAAATGGTAAGCGTAACTTTGGCAATTCCGGAAGAGGTCAAGAAGCGCATGGAGCACTTTCCAGAAATCAACTGGTCAGGATTTGTTCGGAAGGTGATCATCCAGAAAACTGAAGAACTAACTTGGAAAGAACAAATGCTTAAGGAATTGAAGAAAGAGGAAGAAATAACAGACTGGGCAGTCAAGTTACAACGAGCTGGCAGGCGCGGCAGGCTTGAAGCTTTGAAAAAGAAAGGCCTGATCTAGATGAAGGTTGTTGTTGATTCTAATATCTTGTTTACTTTTTTCTGGAAGAGGTCAGTTTTTTATAGGATCTCCATCAAACAGGATTTGGATTTAGTCGCTCCTGAATTTGCTCTAGAAGAGATTAATAAACACAAATTTGAAATTATGAAGAAAACTGAAATAGCAGAACAAGAATTTAAAGATCTAAGAAAAGAATTGGCTATAAGAGTTGAATTTATTCCTTTAGAAGAATACGTATCCTGTTTTAAGCAAGCCGTTGCTATCGCAAAAGAAATCCCTGAAGAACAACGTAATAATTTTCTTGATGATATAGATTTTATTGCGTTAGCATTAAAAGAAAAATGTCCCTTATGGACGCATGACACATTGCTTAAAAAACAGTCAAGTATAAAAATCTTTGAGACCAAAGAGATTATTAAACTGCTTGGTTGATTGACCATGATAACTGGTTATACTAGATATTTGCCAACATAACGCCAAACAACATATCCCAATTTCTGTTGCATGGGTTTATAGCTCTTGTAGCTCTTTTGTGGCTGTTTTGCACCCATATCTTTAAAAAGAAGCAGAGAAAATGTTGTAAGTGTTACAAAATGCCTGAATCTGTCTCCTTTACCAAATCCTAAAACATAACCTTGGGCCATATTATCCATGTTCTTACGTTTCTGCCTGTTTTTGCCGTGCTTAATTTGGTAACAAAACCAACTTCGTGTATAAGTTCTGCACTATGATCTTATTACTGTAAGACGAAGAACAATATAAATTTACCTGTGTGTTTTGTGTCAGTCGTGCCTATGAGCTTATGGTTTAATTTGGACCAATTAACCAAATGTTAGAACCTTATCAGACTCTTCAACTATTTTTAATAACTCCTTCATAGTTGAGGTCTGACAAATACCGCTCTTATCCCCGCCTCTTATTTTTAAGCAAGTCCCGCAAGCCAGTATCTGTCCTTTACTCTTTGTAAAAGTATCACTCTGTTCCATTACGTTATGTTGGTCATCCTTAATATTCTCTACTTCAACACATTTGTTTATCAAAAAAACCTTTACCTTATGATTTGCATTTAGCGCCGTAACTCCAATCTAAACGCATTCCAAACAACTTCAGATTCATTTGTACTTACAACAATCCCAAATTTCGTACGCTATCACCATTGTCGCATTCTAATAAGCTGTAGAGAAATGGCTGGTTATTAGCGTTATTTGCATGTTCTTTTAAGAATTTTGAAACTTTCAAGCCACGTTCTTTATCAGTATGAAACAGGACAAACCATGCGAGCCAAGAATGGATATTAACATAGCCTGAAGTAGTGATTTTAATACTTGGACAAATCTCTTTTAAACAAGAGACAGTTTCCTCTTGCGTCGGCAGCTTATATTCTACATGCTCTCTGATAAACTTGTTGTCTAGAACAGATAGCACGGCTTTCTGTGCATCCATACTTCTCGCTTCAGGAAAATTGATGAATAACTTTGATTGAGCAACACGCGCCAATTCTTGTAAGAATTTTGGCCTGTCTTTGCGTGGCAAATGTTCTAATGCATCAATGCTCACAACCACATCAAAATGTTTATCAGGAAAAGGCATTTTTAGTCCATTTCCGCTTGTTGTTTGCGGATCAATGATCCAGACTCTCAGTTCAGGAACAAATAATGCAAATGCTCCATCAAATCCACCCACGTCCAGGACTATTGTGTTTTTCTTAAGATTAAGTTTATTCACGTGTTCTGCTACTGTGTTGATGCGCATAAAACGATCAAATTCAATAGTCGAGGTGTTACGCTCTAAAACTTTTGCCTCCCGAACCCCTTCTACACCGCATTCAACAAGTTCAACTGTTTTTTGTGCTTCAATGGGGGGCTTTATCATCTATCGCCCTCTCCGAGTCAAAGTTACGATCAGCCAGACCGTTAACACTAATATCAACACCATAAATACTGGCCCGAAGAACATCATTCCCCCCATGTAACCAAGACCCCCGCCAAAGCTGAATAGGAATAAGAACAGCAAAGCTAACAAAGCTATGAGAATCGTTGGTGTATTATCTTTATGCTTCATGTTTTTATCTCCTCTTTTGAAATGGGTTTTTCCATAACTTAATAATCCAAAGATAAACTAAGATTATCAGTCCAATCAGCAGGATTAGATAAAGAACATTGAAAAAATCCCAGTATCCAAAACCATATCCCCGGTTTCCCATCATTCCTTGCATCATACCACTCTGTCCACCCATCATATTCATCATTCCCATTACGCCTCCAGAACCCATCGTTCCGCCAATATCTTCATTACAGTAAAGCCTTCTTGCCATTGTGATGTGCATTTGTCTTAAACTTTCTGAACCTTCTCCACCCATCATGTTGTCCATCAATTCATGTTGTTCACCTGGGTGCATCTGTCCCATATAGTACTCTCCAAATGCTTCCAATTGTTCACCTGTGAGTCTATCACAACTAATTCCAGAATCAATAAGCTGTTTTGTTTCAGCGAAATCATGCTCCTGAGCAGAAATTACGCCTACGCTCAACAACAAGATCACGCTCGCAATCGATAGTATCCTTCTCATGTTTTCAGACCTCCAAGTTCTCAACAATCTTTCCGTTTTTCTTTAATTTTTCAGCTAAAACTTCTCTTATTATGTCAAATGCCTTAATGATCTTCTGGTTTTCAAGTTTGTAGTACATATTTTTTCCTTTCCTTTTTGATGTAACAATCCCTTTAGCTTTCATTACAGACAGGTGCTGGGAGGTATTTGCTTGACTTAATTCCGTTTTTTCTGTTAGTTCAGTTACTGACATTTCCTTATTTCTTAATAGATTTAAAATTTCCAGTCTGGTGGGATTTGAAAATACCTTACACATTTCAGCATGGAGTTTATATAGTTCTTTCATAATATTACATTAGAATATTCTAATATTTAAATGTTTTGGTTGTGCGTGCTACAAAGGTGAGAAATTATATCAGGACTCTGTAGTGTCTGTTCTGTGTCC
>CAYJXL010000019.1:0-18294 GCA_964374125.1 Candidatus Woesearchaeota archaeon
CGTGCTACAAAGGTGAGAAATTATATCAGGACTCTGTAGTGTCTGTTCTGTGTCCACAACCTTTAAAAGTGCGAAGTAAATCGTTGTTGGTGTTGCATTATGACTGAGTTTATTGCTTGTCTGTCGACAGGAAAAGGGACGTGGGGACATGTTGCGCGGCTGATGCAAGCGCAAGCGTGGGACAAAATTTTCTTGCTTACAAACGCCTATGGCAAGGAGAACTTTACAGCCGACGACAAGACGGAACTGGTTGAGATCAATGAGAATATGGGCATCAAGGAATTGCGGGACGATATCAAGGCGAAGCTGCAATCCAGAATCAAAGGAACAGAGATTGCGGTGAACTTTGTTTCAGGCTCGGGCAAGGAGCACATGGCTTTAGTTTCTGCCTTGTTGCAGCTGGGGATTGCCATTCGATTCATTGCGTTGACGAAAGATGGCATGGAAGAGATCTGAGCATGACGCATACGTTGCCTCAACGATATACAGTATCAGTTTCACGAGTCATTTCGTTGTCGAAAATAGTGACGCTGTTTCGACTGCAGTTTCCAAAAGATATTGCTTTTCGATTTGTTGCCGGACAGTTTGTTGTTCTTTCGCGATATGATGGAGTGAAGGAAATCAAACGGAGTTACTCGATTGCCTCAACGCCTTCTGAAACTAATGCTGTTGAGATCATTGTAAGAAGAAAGGAGGGCGGCGAGATGACGCCGTGGCTGCATTCACTCACCAAGGGCGCAGAGATTGCGCTTCAAGGGCCGTATGGCAGATTCCAGATTCACGAGCGAGGACGAGAGATGATATTTGTAAGCGCTGGGGCGGGAGTTGCGCCCTTCCGCGGAATGATTGCAGACTATCTTCATCATGGCGGCGTGGACAAGGTGACCTTGCTTTTCGGCTTTCGGACTGAGGAGGATTTTTTCTTTCGCGAGGAATTTGAGGAACTTGCTCGGCGATACCCGCATTTTACTCTTGTTCCATCTGCATCGCAACCAAAGGACGCGTGGAAGGGTGAACGTGGACGCGTGACGACAGTCCTGGAGAAATACCTGCATGATGCTCATGGAATTGATGTCTATGTCTGCGGCCCGCCTCAGATGATTGAGGACACCTTGCAGTCATTGCAGCGCCTCGGTTTTGCGCAGGAGCAGATCTTCCTTGAGCGATGGAGTTCGTAATACACAAACTATTTAAGACCGTGGAGAAATCTTTTTGCATGCTTAAGGACTACCTGTTTGAGAAGTACAAGCTAAAACAGGACTCTGTTTTCGATCTTACTGAGATGTACAAGACCTTATTCCGCTGGTTTGACGTCAATGGCTATAGCTTTTACGAGAAGGAATACAATGACATTGACGAGCCTGCCGGGAAGCACTTGGAGGTGTACTGGTATACTGAGAAAGTCATTGACGCGTACGTAAAGTTTGTGATTGAAGTTAACTACCTGGTTCTTGGATTGCAGAAGGTTGAGCTTGAGCGCGGCGGCGTCAAGATCAAGACAAACAAGGGAAGCATTGAGTTTCGGATTACCGCATATCTGTTAAAGGATTACAACGACAAATGGAGCAAGACGCCGGTACAGTCAAAGATGCGGTTTCTGTACGATCGATTTGTCATTCGGAAAAGAATTGCCAAGCTCGAGGGCGAACTTATCAAGGACGTGAACTCGCTGCTGGACGAGATCAAGGCATTCTTAGATATCCATCGATTCTAAGCGCGGCAGCAATAGACACCAACAAAATCTATATGAGTTTCTCCAGTGCTTTTATGCTTGACACCTGCAGCGTACGTGCCATTTGGACAGATCCATATCTTCTCGCATGATTCGCAGCGCTGATTGCCGCCGACCCAGGAACAACTTTCCTGCCGCAAGTTTGCGCCACCCACTCTGCCAGATGCCATCGCTTCCTGCAGCGTTGTCGTCTGGTTTCCAATTGTGATGTCTATTTCGCCTGCGCTATGGCCGAACTCGCGGGGATTGTTCGTGCCGTAGGCGACAGCAAACGCTACAGTTAATAACGTAATGAGAACAATCAGATGCTCTTTTTTGAAGTTGACTTTCAGTTCCATCTTTTCTTTACCTACGTGGCGGCTATTTATATACCTTGCGCATGCGTGGTTTTATTTCTAAGCGCCATAGCAACAGAAGGACGCTTATTGTGTTGCTTGCGTCTGCAATGTTAAAGCTTGGCCAAAAGCCGACGTCGATGAAATCAATGACGTGACTGTAGAGCATGCGATCGATGAGGTTACCAATTGCGCCACCGAGCAATAATCCCAATTCCGGATATTGGTATTTCGGAATAAGGTACAGAAGCGCGATGCTGACGATGAGCGCCGCCATTGTGAAGAGCCATTGCTGGTTTTGCAGGATACCGAAGGCTGCGCCGGTATTCGTGGTGTACTTGAAATTATTCATGACGATAATTTTTGTTATCCTGTCGATGATGACTATGAGTATGCCGAGAGAAAATATTCCTGTTGGTTTCATGTTACCACCTTCGCTGGGCCTGTAAAGGCGATGGAGGGGTATTTTGCGGCGCCTGCTGCGCCAAAAAGCGCTCGATGCTCTCGAGCCTGCGATTGATGTTCTCGAGGCGCGCGCTGATCAGCTCAAGCTTGCTGAGAATAAGATCGTTATCCTTGTTGTAATTCTGCTGGAATGCTGCTGGCTGTGTGAATGGATTGAGATCCTGGTTGGCAAGCGGTTGATTAGCGGCTTGGGAGAATGCGCTGGCTTGCGGTTCGTATGCTGTTCTTACCGCAGCAACGTCCGGCTCTTCTCTTTTTTTATGGAACAAACGGAAAAGACCCATCAGAAGATTTAAAAGTGGCGAGTTATATAAATGTTTTGATGGAGTTGCTTAAAAAAGAGGAAAAGCAGGCCACGCCGGGGAAGATTGTTGGCGCGAGATTCGGCGGCGGCGACGCGCGTTACACGCTGATTCTTGACAGCACCCAGGCGGGGGTCGAGGAGAAGTACTTTTGGATTGCGCGGTTTCTGTCGAAGACGCCACCGTTTGGGCTGGAGTATCGTTCTCCTTATGGCCGCGTGATCAAGGTGAAGGATATTTACACTGCGGGGGAGACGAGCTCGTATTGGGGTTCGGTGGAGCAGAGGCGAGGGGCGCAGATTGACAAGTTCCAGCAGATCATGGCGAACATCGGGACGATGCTGAAGGCACTGTTCCAGCTGATTCGCGAGCTGCGGATCATGGATGAGCGACTGGATTACTATGAGCGGAGCAACCGCAATGAGGAAGCGGCCGAAGTGTCATTGAAGAGCATCTGGGTCGATCTTGTCGAGGGCGGGGCAAAGAATCCTGGCTCGGTAACTGGATTGACGCAGGTTGGCTTTGTGATCTTGCCTGATTTGTTTTACAGCATACATCCGAAGAAGCAAGAGGACATTGAGAAGGAGGTGGATAAGCTGAAGGAAGGGGGGATCAACAGAAAAGTGCGCGAGGTTTTGTCGCGGAAACTCATCCAGTACTTGACTTGGAAAGAGAAGACCTATCACGAGCTTACTATCGGACGTGAATTTAAACTGAAGTACATGCTCCAGCACTATCATGTCATCAAACTGTATCTGAATTGGCTGCGGCCGTACTTGCGGAACGTCAAGCGATTGCAGATGAAGGAGAGCACGACTGACAAGGACATTGTCACTGCATTTGAGACATCGAAGATCGAGCTTGAGCTGCTTGCGATCAAGGACAAGCATGAGATTGAGACGTTTGCAGGGAATCGAGAGCCGAGAGATTTTGTGTACTACCACCCGTGCATTCGCGTCCAGGTTCGTTTTGTCGCGATCCCCGAGCTGTCGTTCCAGCAGGACTTTCAACGGGGAGCGCTGCATCGAGGGCGGTCGGAGATTGTTGTCGAGGGATTTGTCGCGTCGAATGATGACATTGAAAAGTACTTGAAAGCGATCGATGAAGAAGATCTTGAACTGCTGAGCGCGGTTGACGCTTCTACCATAGCTTTGCGAGATGATCTTGAGTATTACCTTGAAAAGGGGGGGCAGCTGAAGAAGGAGGAGAAGGTTGCGAAGCGCGAGGGCATCCTGAGCCCCTTTACAGCACTCTTTTCCGGGTTTCGCGGGCTTGTGAAGCTAAAAAGCGGACAGAAAGTGCCCTCGGGCGAGGCTGGCGCTGCAGGACGCATTGCAGGCGGCGAGTCGTACGCAATATACAAGGTTTTCAAGCAGTCGCATGGCATGATGGCTGAATAAGAGAGCTTATATATTTCTTTGACGTTTTCTGAAGCATGGGAAGGATTGCAAAAAAGCAGGTGAGACACCCTAAGCGTTTGCCAAAGGGGGAGCTGAGGAAGAAGCCTGAGATTCGCGAGGGAAAAGGACAGGAGCATTCTCTTCAGGAGACCCTTGAGGAAAAGAAGCCTGCGTTACCTGAACGCCGGAAATTTGACATTTTTATTCCTCAGGAGAGCGTGCCGTTAGATGCTGTGACAATTGAAGAACCGCGAGAAACACTGCGGGAATTGCCGAAGTCTTTGGAGAGCCTTGTGCTGACAGCACCGACGACGCAAGGTGCAGATGATGAGAAGCTGAACTATGGGCCGCGCGGCGCTGGGAAATTCTACGAGAGCGGGAACTACAAGAGCGCCAAGTACGAGGAAGCGGCAAAGTACACGGCAACGACAGAGGTTGAACCTGCGCTTGCGAGCTTACCTTCAGAAGGCAGATATACTGGCATGCATACTTCTGATCATGTTTTTGAGCGATTTACAGAGATGAAAAAGAAAGAGGAAGGAGCGACGCAGTACAAGAAGCGCGGGGATAAGTAGAAAGTATTAAAAGCATCCCTTACTTTTATCCTGCATGGACTTTGGCTCAGACTATTGGAATGCCATGGACAAGACCTTTGAGAAGGCAAAAGAGCTTCGGATTGATCCGAGACAGATCGGCATCTCGCATGGCATTGGCGAGTTAGGAGAGGGCTTGAAGGCAAATATTTTCCGCGGCGCGTCATTAGTGGAACTAGGATTCTTTGGCGCAGGCAAGGGTTTTCGGTCGCAAGCTACGGGGCATACGCCTGAAACTTATGGAAAAACCGAGCGTGAAGAGATACGACAGTTGGCGAAGATCAACGAGGTTGAACTGACGACGCATGCATCGCCGAATGTCGGGTATGCTGCTGGCTTTCAAGAAGGGACGTTCCGCGATGAGGCGCGGGAGAGTGTGCTGCATGAGGTCGAGCGCGCAGTAGACTTTGCGGCGGACACTGCCGGCGGCGGACCTGTGGTGATGCACCTTGGCGAGTTCCCGAGACCTTTGTATGAGATTGAAGGGAAGGATGCGTTCAAGGCTTATGAGGAAGAACCTGAAAAGGCGCCGGTATACATTGTTGATGACAGGACTGGAAAGATTGTGGCGCTGTCGCGGGCGGATCGGTACGCAGTGCCTGAAAGCTATGAGGACAAAGAAAAACAGATTCCCACAAGAGACGAGAAGGGCAATGTCCAGTGGAAGTACCAGACGTTAGGCGAGCTTGAGAAGGATTATCTTGAGGAACAGAAGAAGAAAGGCGAGCCGCCAGATGTTGCGAAGTTTCTCTACAACGTTGTCCTGGAGAAAGACCTCACGCTTCTGAATTTTGAGGTGGGGAGAGCGAAGCAACAAGCAGAGCTTACTGAAAAGCAGGCGAGCAGATTGCAAGAAGCGTATGATCGTATTCAGCGAGATGAAGATCCTGACCGAAAGAGATACCAGCTGCTGAAGCTTGCGGAACAATTTGAGTCGTCACCGAAGCCAGGCCAGAAAGAACATGAGGAACTTTTGAGTAATCCAGAAAAATTTGTGCAGGAAGGCATCTCTCGGTTTGCAACAGAGACTCATTATTGGCGCGACGCGCAGGATTCTTACGGCAGGCGGCGGTTTGAGACTGAGAATGCACTTAAGAACCATGTTCCCATCATCGAGTATGGCGTCGGCAAGTCAGCAGACACGATTGCGCGAGCGGCGATGTACGCGTACGAGAAAGAAAAGAAGCAGCAACTTGAGAAACCCTTGTGGATTGCGCCGGAGAACTGGACGCCTGAATTGTATGGCAGCCACCCGAGTGAACTGCGGGAGATCATCACAAAGAGCAGGGATCGAATGGCGGAATTATTGCAGCAGCAGAAGAAAATGTCTGAGGCTGAGGCGAAGAAGGTCGCGAGTGAGCATGTCAAGGCGACGTTTGACATCGGGCACCTGAATTTCTGGAAGAAGTACTACAAAGGGTCGGATGAGGATTTCAAGGGCTGGATCAATGACCAAGTCAAGGGCCTGGTGAAAGACGGGATCATAGGCCATGTGCATCTTTCTGACAACTTTGGGTACCATGACGAGCATCTTGCGCCTGGCGAGGGAAATGCGCCTATCCAGGAGTTTGTGGAGCGCTTGAAGGAGGCGAAGTTCAAGGGCAAGATCATTGCGGAGCCTGGCGGCCAGAAAGAGGGACAGCATTACCGGGTGCTTACGGAATCATGGAAGCTTTTGGGGTCGCCTATCTACCGAATTGATTCATTATCGCGGTCGTGGACAGACATTGAAAGCGGCTACTTTGGACGGGCGCCGCAGAGTCCCTACTTTGTTGTTGGTGATTACGCGCCTTCCAAGGACTGGACATTGTGGTCTGAAACGCCATTAGAATAACTGTCATGGTGAAGCGTTGCAATGATGCATAACACAAGAGAGATTCCCCCGTCTGTTAACATTGTAAAAGAAGCGGAAAAGATTAATCCTCAGCTAGACCTTAATGGCTTGCACTCAAAGACTTATGATATTTTAAAGAAATATCGTCTTATGTACTACAAGAAGAGAGTAGGTGAGCTCTTATCTCGAGACGGTCTCAAAACATTACAGCCTGCGATCAGGTTAGCAATCAAAAAGGAGCTCTTGAAACCAGTTTCTAAAAACGATATTGAATACAGTAATTTTATGGAAGAGGTTGTGAGGAGGATGAGTCAGACTTTCCAAGTCCTCTCAGGAAATATTGCGGAACTCTGTGTTGAAAGGGAGCTCAACAAGGCAGGTTTACAACTTTCAGTCCATTACGTAAAGCGAGCTGAACGAACGGACTTTATCGTTTATCATCCACAAAAAACGGATCATAAGGAGAAACATAGGGTCGAAGTAAAGAACGTGAAATTAAGGGAACGGGGCATGCGCGGACTTGCTTTTGATGGGGACAGCATGATTGGCTTTTTTGATGCGCCAAGCGAATTTACCGAGTCGAATGTGCAGATTATTGACGATCACTGTAAAAAGGCACAAGGGTACTGCTATGTGCCTCCAGAAACGCTTGCTCACATGAAATGGAGGGGGAAACGATTTAAATCTAACATGGAATTTGCAACTGATATGGAGAACTTTGTGCTACAAGGGTTTATGTAGCGGTTTCCAAAAATCAAGTAGATACTCAAACGTTGTTCCTAACGTTATATAATTGCTCGGCCACCCGAAAATTCCAGCACCATTAATTAAATTTCTTCTATCCCATATAATGGTATTTCTTAATTCATATCCTGCTTTTTCCATAGCCTCTATAACATACATATGAATTGGTAGTCTTTTATTCTCCCACCATAAATCGGTCACATTGATGACACTGTGAGCTTTCGGTCTTAGCAAGGGCAATATTCTTTTGTAAATTTCTCCCAATTCATTTGCGTATGTTTTTGCATCCATTGTTCCGAGATCTCGCGGATTGTTGGAGTATTGTTGGATCTTCAAGTAATGTTCGTTGTTCCGCGTATCTCCCCGCAGACTTTTATTGAGGCGGCGACGGTTGAGCATGTTCGCATATGGCGGCGATGTTACGCATAGAGCAATTGTGTTTTCATCAACGTATTCTGGTATGTTGAGAGCATCGTCGCACACCATGGTCTGCTTCGCATCTTCATTCAGTCTTGTTTGCGATAGCCTTTTTTTTGCGTACTCGACGTATTCTCCTTTAAGATCGAATCCAACGGCGTTTCTTCCTGAGTCTTGAGCCGCAATTAATGTTGTTCCGATACCTGCGAATGGGTCAAGAACGAGATCTCCCTTATGGGTGAACAACTCTATGCATTTCATCGGTAGCCCAATGGGAAAAACAGCGGGGTGAATGTTCTTATCCCGAATGTCTCTTTTTTCGTAATAAAATTCCCATACTGCCACCTGGCTTTTTAGCCATTCTTTCGCGGATAGGCAATTAATGTGGTTGTCGTCGCACTTGCATGTTTTCTTATACTCCATGCATAACTTTTTATTCTTTAAAACGACGGTTGCTCGCTGAATATCCCCTTTTATTGGATGATTCGTGGACATCTTGATCATACCATGCTTTTTTAGAAGCAATGCGTTTCCAGCTATATTAGCTTTTTGGCCTACTGTGAAGAGTGTTCATAAGCTTTAAATACTTCGTTTATTCAGTTTGCAGTATGTCACGACGAAAATCAGGCTTTCGGAAGAAAACGCGAGACAAGATCAGCAAGAGCGTTCGCGAGAGGAGCAAGTTTACTGTCAACAGGCTTTTAACTCGCTATACGGGCGGAGAACGGGTCTTGTTGAAGATTGATCCTGCATTCCATAGAGGAATGTTCCTGCCCCGGTTCCACGGCAGGGTTGGGGTCGTTCAAGGCACACAGGGAAAATGCTACATTGTCCAGATGATGGACGGCAACAAGGAGAAAACGCTAGTGGTGCATCCCGCACACCTGCGCAAATTTTGACGATGGCTGAAATTGAAATTGCAGCGGAAATGCCACTGACGATGGCTGAATTAAGAGAGAAGCTTGTAGACATCAAGAAAAAGCAGGACTTGAGCTTTCGCGGCAACAAGACGCTAGAATATTTACAGATGTTTGCGAAAGCCTCTGGAAAGGACGTGCAGGGAATGCGCGGAAAGCTGAAGGCGCTGGAACTGGTGCGCCTCAAGGAACGGCACATCACGAAGATTATTGACATCATGCCTGACACTGTTGAAAGCTTGCGGATGGTGCTGGCAAATGAGAACATTACCTTGAAAGAGGAAGAATTGCAGAAAATTTTAGAGTGTTTAACGTGACTTGGAACGTGATCAACGATGCTTCAGAGAACGAAGGAAGAACGAGCGATTATCTTGGACTTTTTGCCGAATGGATATCCATCAGACACACGACCGCTCCACATGAAGCATCCGGTTGTGCAGGCTTTTGGCAGTGAGCATTTCACGTTGCTCGAGCTCGTGCCGAAGAAAGGCATCTTTTTGCAGCCGAATGAAGATGTCTACATCGGGGATGGAAAGCGGGACAAGATTCACCACATTGTCGGCCGGATTCCGTATGACCGGCTGACGCAGACCGCGCAATTTAACCTGGAGCAGCTGATCAAAGAGCTGGTGAAGGCGCGGGAGCAGCAGTTTGTTGCTTTTTTCAATACGGCGCAGCCTATCAACACGAGAAGGCACCAGATTGAATTGATTCCAGGGATTGGAAAGAAGCACATGTGGCAGATTCTGGAAGAACGGGAGAAGAAGCTGTTTGAGAGCTTTGTGGAGATCAAGCGGCGGGTGAAGCTGTTGCCAGATCCTGAGAAATCGCTCATCAAGCGGATATTGATGGAAATCAAGGGCGAAGACAAATACATGCTGTTTGTGAGGTCGTAAAAGCAAGGTTTTTAAAGCTGTTTTTTACTTGAGAGCCTATGAAAGAGCTTGTCCGCATAGCAAACACGGATATTGCCGGGAAGAAGCATACTTTCCATGGGCTGACGAAGATTCATGGCGTGAGCTACAGCCTTTCTTCTGCGGTTTTAAATCTCCTGAATATTGACAAGACGAAAAAGATCGGCGAACTGTCTGAAGAGGATATCAAGAAGATCGAAGAGACACTCAAAAACCCCTCGCATTTACCATCATTCTTGTACAATCATCGCAAGGATTTTGACACCGGCACAGACGCGCACTTGTTTGGAGCGAACTTAAAGCTCAAGGTTGATTTTGACATCAAGCGCATGAAGCGATTGCGGACGTACAAGGGGGTTCGCCATGGCCTTGGATTGCCTGTTCGGGGACAACGAACAAAGTCGCACTTCAGGACTGGATCGAGCGTCGGCGTCATGAAGAAGGCTGCAAAAGCATTAGCTGCAGCAAAACCAGAATCGAAGAAGGAGAAGAAGTAAGGCACCATGGGTGATCCACGAAGAATCCGTTCAAAATACCGAGGGCCGTCACATCCCTGGCAGATGGCTCGGCTGGAGAAAGAAGCTGTCATCAAAGAAGAGTATGGACTGAAGAACAAGAAAGAGCTGTGGAAGATGGAGTCGAAGCTGCGAAGCTACAAGAAACAGGCGAAGCAACTTGCGGCGCGCACTGATCCACAGTCTGAGAAAGAGAAGCAGCAGCTTTTTGCCAGTCTATTTCGGATGGGACTGATTGAAGGAGAAGCAAAGCTGGACAACATTCTTGATCTGGATCTTCGAGACGTTTTAAACCGCAGACTGCAGACGCAGGTGCTGCGAAAGGGATTGGCGAGAACAATTGACCAGGCGAGACAGATGGTGGTGCATGAGCACGTCATGGTCAATGGGAAGAAGATTGATGCTCCTTCGTATTTGGTGCTGCGAGATGAAGAGGACAAGATTTCCTTTGCTCCTGACTCTTCGTTCTTGAATGTTGATCATCCAGAACGGATTGTGCAACCAAAGGAGAGCAAGAGCGCCGCGGTGACGCCGAAGGCAAGGGCTATTCCGAGGGTGGAAAAGAAGACGATCAGGATAAAGATTCCTGAGAAGGCTGAAGCGGTTGAGAAGCCTATAGAAGTTGTTGCTTAGTTCTGCGCAACCTTTATTAAAGTCCTTTCTGTGTTTTTGAGATATGCCCATCAATGCAGGTCCCTTGTTTCAGAAAGCTGAATATGACTACGCGAAAGCGCGGACGAATGCCAAGAGGTTAGCAGCATTATATCTGATGTTGCATTCCACGACTCGTCTTTTCAGGTATCCCTCTACTTATTCCAAATTTTCTTTAAACTTTTTAATCCTTCTTGGTAATTATCTACGGTAACATTTAGTTCAATCCCTTCCTTCTTGAGCAACTGCAAAAACTCCCCTATGTACATATCTGCAAACTTAGCTGCGCCTTCCAGGGATGATTCTCCTTTTAAGTATAGCTCTATCGCCCTTTCTTTTTTGTCTTCCTGCACACCCCTGCTTAATAATTTCCTTAGGGCTGTGGACTTGTCTATCTTAAATGTTTTACTTACTTTCTCCAAGTATTCCAGATTTTCTCTATTCATCCTCGTGCTTATGGTAACAAGTTTTTCTTTAATCATCTTTCCTGCCTTGAATTTTGTTTAATGCTTGGAAAATAATTTCATTCTTATAACGGCCTTCATTTGCCAATACTTCCAGCATATGAATGGCTTTGTTCTGATTTACAAGGCCACGCTCAAATGATTCTGTAACAAAAGCCACACTCCCTGATGTTGGCACGTTCAGCGCCTTACACGCGTTTATAGCAAGCCTGTCGTCAGTAGCCAGAATATTTGCTTTCTCCTGGAAAAACAAAGCTATTGCTTCCGCCTCTCCAGAGGCTACATTAAATGCTTTCATTATCTCATTCGCCATTTTCTTGTCGTTGACCTCCTTAACTGTGATGGACCCTTTATTAATTCTTTCTTCAATTTTAAAGGCATCTGGAAACCTGTTTTCTTTGCCCTTATCGACTGCCTCTCTCTTGACCTCTACCGGTATCATAAAGCTTAGTCCGTTTTCGATTAACACTTGCAGTAACTCTGTTTTTTCTAGCAGTATCAGCGATGATGCATCTGCGATCACTAATAACATATTACATTGTAAACTTTGCAATATATAAACCTTTCTCTGGTCAAAACCCGTTATCACTCTTGAGGGTGTTTAAGAACAAGATATATAAAGTTCTCGCGCATTTTTACGCTATGCCCATCAATGCAGGCCCCTTGTTTCAGAAAGCTGAATATGACTACGCGAAAGCGCGGACGAATGCGGAAAAATTAACTGCTCTGCAGACTATGCTGAAGCGCTCACCGAAGCACAAAGGCGCCCAGAATCTTTTGATGGACATCAAGGCAAGAATTGCGAGAGTAAAAGAGGCAATGCAGAAGGAGAAAACCCGGAAGAAGTCTTCGGGGGCTTCTTTCTACAGCGTCAAGAAGGAGGGCGCTGCGCAGGTTGTTTTGGTTGGCATGACAAACGCTGGCAGGTCGACCTTGCTCAAGAAACTGACCAATGCGAATGTGGAGATTGCGGCGTATCCTTTCACGACGAAGAAGCCTGAAGTCGGCATCATGGATTATAAAGGCATCAAGATCCAGGTTGTTGAGGTTCCCGCGATCACACCAAATTTTTCAGCAACGCAACTTGGACCAACATTTCTGTCACTCATACGACAGGCAGACCTGGTGATTTTGATGTTCAAGACACCAGAAGACAAAAAGATCCTGGACAGAGAACTTGCGGACGTGGAGACGCCTGTGTTGATTTACAACAATCAGGAAAACGTGGCGCATGAAATCTGGAAGCGGTTACCGTTCATCAAGGTGTATACGAAGCAGCCGGGAAAGGAACGGGATTATCCACCGATTGCGTTCAAGAAGGGAGCAACAGTGCGGGAGGTTGCGGAGAAGGTGCACAAAGATTTCGTGAAGAAGTTTCGGTATGCGAAGATATTTGGGACGTCAGTAAAATTTATGGGGGCGCAGGTCGGCTTAGATCATGCGCTTGCGGATGATGATGTAGTTGAATTTCACCTTGGGTGATTAGGCGTAGCGGAGCGTTGCCAAGCGTTCCCAATATTGCTGTTCTCTTCTTGGGCGTTGTTTTCGCATTGCGTCATTTTTATTCACCTGCCTGAAGCATGGAGGATGCAGATTCTGTCCGTAGTACCTGCGGAGATCTTCCGGGCGCTCGATGGACTTGCTGCATTCCCAACAGTCTGGTTTTACATTCATATTCCACCAGTTGTATCCCCTCATGAGCTCAAGATGCAGCTGCGCGAAATCTTCGTCTGAGAGCGCCAGAATCTTCTTATAGTCTCGTGTCAGAAGCCAACCATAGGCATCGCGAGCAACAAAATCTTCGATGTTCATCAGCCATAGATGATTCTTGTGATGACATTGTTCACTTCGAGCCATATCATAAAGGAGACGAAGATGACGATGAAGACGAGCAGCAGGACGATGAGGACCTGCATATAACGGTTTGTTTTCCGTATTTCCTTGTTGGTCTTTTCGAGGTTTTCCTGGCTGAAGCCATAGAGCGTGTTGCCTTTTTCATCCTTATATTTCATTTTACTTTCAACCCCCAAGAGTAGTAATAGCGTGTCATCGGCTAGTATTTAAAATATGCATATTTTGTGATATATACTTTTAAGAACAATGGTAATCTTCTTAAGAGAATTACCAATAACTGGGGCATGCAGGAACTACTCGAGGCGCATCGTACACGAAAACAAGAGATACGAGAGAGACTTGCGGAGTTTACGAAGGTTACCGGGGATGACTTGTTTTATGAGCTGTGCTTTTGTTTGCTGACGCCGCAGACGTCTGGTTTTCGGGCGGATGCCTGTGTTCAACAACTGAAGGCATTGGACTTTTTGCATGCTACTGTTGATCCTCGACCGATCTTGCGGAAGAAGGTTCGTTTTCATAATCACAAGGCTGAATACTTGCTGGCGATGAAACGGAAATATCCTGTACTTCAGGAAGTGATTGCTTCGACGAATGATAAGACTATGCTTCGTGATTACTTGCTGAAGGAAGTGAAGGGATTTGGGCTGAAGGAGACGCATCATTTCTTACGAAACATTGGCCATAGGAACTTTGCGATTCTTGATCGGCATATTCTTAAGAACATGAAAAAATACAAGGCGATTCACAGCCTACCGAAATCTTTAACAACGAAGCGGTATTTTGCGCTGGAGCAGAAATTCAAAAATTTTGCAGAAAGGGTTGGCATCAACATGGATGAACTAGACTTATTGTTCTGGAGCATGGAGACTGGAAAGGTGTTCAAATGATTGAGACCTTGAGCATTTTTCTTTTATTTTTGTTTTTACCGATACCTTTTGTTCTTTTTGTGATGCATGCATTTATTCACTTCTGGCGACGCGTTGGCAGAATGTCGTATGCTGTTGCGATTGCGATATGGCCTGTGATCGGCATCTTCATTCTTTTTTACCGTGAGAAATTGCTTGCATACGACTTACAGTTCCCGTTATTGATCCAGGCTTTCGGGTTGGCCTTGGCATTAGGCGGCTTGATTCTTGCATGGGTAGCGCAGCGGCATTTGACATTACCTGTTCTTGTCGGGTTTCCTGAGCTTATGCCGAGAACGCATCGACCGAAACTTGCAACTAGCAGGCTATACGCACGGATGCGGCATCCACGCTATGTCGGCTACCTTCTCATTTTAGATGGCTGGTTTTTGGTGAGCGGCTATGTTGTTTTTCCTGTGGTTGCCTTGCTTTTGCTTCTTGTGATTCCTCTCGAAGAGCGAGAACTTCGACAGCGGTTTGGTCAGGCGTATGCGCATTATATGCAGAACGTTCCGGCGTTCTTTCCGAGGTTGCGAGCATGGTCTCCACGAAAACGATAGCTGCGGTTATGGATATTTTGAAACAAGAAGCGCATCATTTTCCAGTACCTGCACTGACGGAGCTGGCGGAACTAACTAAAGACCCTTTCAAGGTGCTTGTTAGCTGCATTCTGAGCTTGCGAACGAAAGATGCGGTAACAGTGGAAGCTTCAAAACGATTGTACTCTCTTGCTGACGATGTTCATGCGATGAGCAAGCTTGATGAGCGACAGATTGCAAAAGCTATTTATCCTGTTGGATTTTACAAGACTAAAGCTAGAAGGATAAAAGAGATTTGCCATCGGCTTATTGTGGAGTATCGAGGAAAAGTGCCGGCAGACTTTCATGAACTGTTGAAATTCAAAGGCGTTGGGAAGAAAACCGCTGCGATCACTATGACGTATGGCTTTCGAAAGAATGACTTTATTGCAGTTGACAGTCACGCGCATCAAATCTCCAATCGGTTAGGATGGGTGAAAACTAAGAATCCTGAAGAAACCATGGACGCGCTGATGAAGATTGTTCCTCGAAGCTATTGGATCGATATCAACGATTTGTTTGTGCAGTTCGGTCAGAACATCTGTGTTCCGATTTCACCTTGGTGCTCGAAATGCCCTGTCGCTAAATACTGTTTAAAATTCGGTGTTAAGAGAAGTCGTTGAAGTAAAAGCATTTTATCGTCTTTTGAAAATATTTCGGAAATTTTACAGCAAATTATATAAACGAGAACTCATTGTTTTCTTTTGTGATAAAGACCAAAGACGATTCGATATTTCTTATCATCGCAATGGTTCTCCTTTTTATAGTCATTATTCTTGCAACGACACTTCTATTGGTGAGGCTGTATGGCAACTAAGAGAAGCTTCAGCGAGGTAATCACGATTATAGCTTTTATTGTTTCTTACATCCTTGCGATCATTGTCATCATCCAGATACTTAGGATACTCTTTGGCGGATCATGGGCTGTCGAAGAGGTTATACTTGCATTGGTCGTGCTTAATATAACATTAACGTTTGGTATTGGCGGTTATCTGTTTCATTTGAGCGGTAAAATCGCCACTGTAGATCGGAAGCTTCATGGTCACATCGAATGGCATCGTGGATTGGACAAAGTACGTGACCGTTAATGAAAAAATATCAAACAACTTGGTACTTGAACTTCATATCCCTGATTTTGAAAAAGCAAAGAAATTCTACACCTTTTTTGGGTTTGAACAAGCGCTATGTTTAACGTCGGAAGGAAGCAATCGTTTGGGGTATATGACTTTGAAAAGAGAAGATAAGACCGGGACAACATTTATCAATTTCTATGGAAACAAAAAGAGGGTTTTGAAACATTCGCATTTCGTAAACTTTCCGGCAAATACCCTGAGAGGATATGCTGTTGAGATAACCATACCTGTTTCTGGTGTTGAGCAACTTTGGAATACCGTTAAAACTAAAGTAAAATCATCTGCAATATCGCAGCCTTTAATGTTGAAGAAGCGGGGCCAGAAGGATTTTAGGGTCATAGATCCGTTTGGGTTTTACATCAGATTTACCGAATTAGTTGATTTGGACCAATAGCGTGAATACGTGCTTTTTTGATTGTGACTAGCAAGCATGTACAAGAAGTTATTTCTTCACTAAGTCAATGCAGATGCCAGCTGCAACGGTTGCGCCAGCATCGCGGATTGCGAAGCGCGCCATGTGCGGAATGTCCTTCTGCTTCTCGATCACCAGCGGCTTTGCTGGAATAACCTTGATGATGGCGGCATCGCCGTTCTTGATGAAGTCCGGATTTTCCTGCAGCGTCTGGCCGGTTGCTGGATCGATTTTCTTCAAGATTGCATCGATTCTGCATGCAATCTGCGCGGTGTGAATGTGAAACACTGGGGTGTAACCGACAGTAACAACTGTTGGATGATTCAGGACCACAATCTGCGCAGTAAACTCCTTGCAAATCGTTGGCGGATTATTGACGTGCCCTAAAACGTCGCCTCGGGCGATGTCTTTCTTTTCAATGCCACGGACGTTAAATCCGATGTTGTCGCCAGGAATCGCCTCATTGATGGATTCGTGGTGCATTTCGATGCTTTTGATTTCACCAGTGACGCCTTTGCCTTCACGAGCTGGAACAACAATGACTTTGTCGCCGACCTTCATGCGCCCTGTCTCTACCTTGCCGACTGGCACGACGCCGATGCCTGAGATGCTGTAGACATCCTGAATTGGCAAGCGCAATGGCAAGTTGACTGGCTTCTCCGGCTCCTTGAATAAATCGAGCTGATCGCGAACAGTTGGGCCCTTGTACCATGCCATGTTCTGGCTTTTATTGACGACGTTGTCGCCATTGTATGCACTGATTGGAATAAAGTTTACCTGGTCAATTTTGTAGCCTGCAGTTTGGACGAGCTTTGTAATGTCTGCTTTAACGTCGTTGAACTTCTTTTCGTCGAATTTGACAACGTCCATCTTGTTGACAAGGACGCACATTTGGCCGACGCCGAGTGTTTTTGCAAGCCATACATGCTCTTTCGTTTGCGCCATAATGCCTTCTCCAGCACTTACGACGAGGAAGGCGGCATCAGCCTGCGAGCTGCCAGTAATCATGTTCTTGACGAAGTCCTTGTGGCCTGGAGCGTCAATAATGGTGATTTCAAACTTGTTGGCCATGAACTTCTTGTAGGAAAGGTCGATGGTAACACCGCGTTCCTGCTCTTCCTTGAGCTGGTCCATGACAAATGCGAATTCGAATCCGGCTTTGCCAAGCTCTTTTGCCTTGTCTTTGAGGCGACGCATCTCCTGCTCGTCGACCATCTTGGAATCGTAGAGGAGACGTCCGACTGTGGTGCTTTTGCCGTGGTCAACATGACCAATAAAGATGACATTTATGTGCGGTTTTTCTTTTGCCATTGTGCAGTAAAGCCTCTCTAGAGGGTTTATAAATGTTACGGTCTAAACATCGTTTTCCGTCGCTATTATCGGGTTTTAGAGGAGTTTGCCTTTGGTGTAAACCTTTTGAATTCTGCCTTTCTTTTCCCTGGCGACGATCACGATGTCTGGATTCCCCTGCGCGAGATCAACCTTGAGGCTCACGTGATTGCCAGGTTCCTGCACGACAAGATCAACGATGCTGGAGGCGCCTGCGTTGATGACAAGCTGGCAGCGCTGGACGAGGCTAAGATCGAGGCTTGGAACACTGATTGAGAGGCCTGCGATCGAGAAGCCTGCCTTGATGTGCGAAAAGCAGCCATTGAGCGTGTAGCTTCCATGATACATTATGTTTATCGGGTCCTGGAGGTAATTGCCGACGTAGAGCTTGTTGTTGTACAGAAAGAGATAGAGCAGTCCAAAGTCTGGGTTTTTTGTTTTTGCGTATGAAGAGAAGAGGACAGTGAAGTTCAGGAACGCCTTTGAGACGTCAGCATTTTTCTCTATGACTGCGTTGAGAAACTTTGCGCTTTCTGTTTCGAAGTTCCTTGCCAGATCTTGGAAGTTGTCTTCGATGACGGTTTCTTTGACTTGATTTGCTGGCGTGACGACGATGAAGATAATAAAGCCTATGAGAAGCGCTGCAAGAAGGTAGAGCTGTCCTCTTTTGTCCATGATCTCATGAGGCACTTGTGGTTTTTAATATCTTTGTTTCTTTTGTATATCATCGAGAATACAGACCCGATGCAGTATCTCCGAAGGTGAATTCTTTACTTAAGAGTTAAGAGAAAAAAGCAAGT
>CAYJXL010000020.1:0-17253 GCA_964374125.1 Candidatus Woesearchaeota archaeon
AGAAAAAAAGATTTAATGCTTAAAAGTAACGGTTATTAATGTCTTATGCTATAAGTGCTGGTATATTCGTCGGAGCGAAGCGGAGACCGAGGGATAGTGCAACGATTTTTGCGAAGCAAAAAATCCCGAAGAGTTTGCCCCCGAGCGTTAATATCAATTTCTGCGAAGCAGACTATATTTTAAGGAAGTGCCCACTTTTTTATTAATTATTAACTTAGGAGTGGTTACATAACGAAAGATTTATAAACAACTTGAAATTTATATAAACAAGGTAACCAAAATGTCAGATGATAAAGATGGATCATTAGGTGGAAACAAGCTATTAATGTTAGCTTTGGCTATTGAAGATTTTCATTTAAATCAGCAAAATCCTAATGAAAGATTGACCTTAGAAGGAAAATTGGGATATTCTTCAGATTCAAAATTTGGACTTCAATATGATTCTAGAGGTAGAATTTCTCAACTACTTGGAAAACTTGGATATTGTTCAGGCAATGAATTTTCATTTGAATATCAAAATGGTATAATGGTTGCAATGAAAGGAAAATTGGGATATTCTGCTGATGATAAATTCACATTTAATCATAATTCACAAGGAAGACTTGTTAGCATTGATGGTAAGTTGGGATATTCTGCTGATAACCATTTTGATTTTGAGCATGATTCTGCTGGAAGAATTGTTAGAATGAAAGGAAAATTGGGATATTCTGCTGATGATGATTTTACTTTTGATCATGATCAATCTGGAAGAATAATTCAAATGAATGGAAAAACTGGATATTGTGGAGATAATGTTTTCACATTTGAATATGATGAATCTGGAAGGCTAGCAGTAATAAATGGAAAACCATGTTATTGTGCTGACAATAAATTCCTGATAAAACCATCTGAAGAGTGATTAGGGCACTTCCTTTTTCTTAGCTCGGGGCAAATTGAATTTAACTGTTGTTAGTCGACCCGAGTAAAACGAGGGCGAGGAGCGGAACGGGGTGAGCACCGCAGAGTCGCCTTGCCAATCTTTTTTCATTTCTTATCTTACAAAAGTAGCCTTTCTCTCTTCTTTTATGCAAGGCGATTTTGACTAACTCTTTATATACGCATTCGATGATGAATAGCATCTATTGGACGTGGAACCGCTGTTTCTGAAAATTCATCTTGTGAATTCGCGCGTCTTTTGTTGTCGTTTCAAAGAAAAACTCTTTTATAGTCGCCTTTGAGTTGTTGGTTCAGCATTGAAGGAGGTCTCGACGTGAAGTTACCCTTTGAGGAGGTTCAGCGAACCCTCTTGGTACGAAAAGAAGGCAAGACTGATCCCTCTTTTGGCTGTACACCAGGAGACCGGTCGGTGGACCAGCTGATTCAATACGGCGTCATAAACTTGAACAAACCATCGGGTCCAAGCTCGCACCAAGTTTCTGACTATGTCCAACGGATTCTCGGCATTACGAAAGCAGGGCATAGCGGCACTCTTGATCCAAAAGTTACCGGCGTCTTGCCTATTGCGCTAGCGAGAGCGACTAGGGTTGTTCAAGCCTTGCTGAATGCGGGCAAGGAATACGTGACTTTGATGCACCTTCACCAGCAACATTCTGAACAAGAAGTGCGCGAGGCGTTTCAAAAGTTTCAGGGCAAAATCAAACAGCTGCCTCCTGTACGGAGCGCGGTCAAGAGGCAGGAACGCATTCGAGAGGTTTATTACTTAGAACTGCTGGAGATTGAAGGACAGGATGTTCTGTTTCGCGTTGGCTGCGAGGCAGGAACGTACATTCGAAAATTAGCACATGATCTTGGCAAGACTATGGGCGGCGGCGCACACATGGCGCAGTTAGTGCGAACGAAAGCTGGGCCATTTACGGATCGGAACTGGCATTCGCTGCAAGATGTTCGCGATGCATATGAATTTTACAAGGAAGGCGATGAGCGACAGATTCGCACTGTTGTTTTGCCGTTTGAGCGAGCGGTTGACCATTTACCGAAGCTATGGGTCTTTGACAATGTTGTCGATAACCTGTGCCATGGCGCGAGCCTGGGCGTTCAAGGGATTTCTCAATTGCACAGCGGCATCATGAAAGACGATACTGTGGCAGTGATGACACTGAAGGATGAACTGGTTTGCTTGGGGACGGCTGTCGCAGCTTCAGAAGAAATGCTGCGCATGGAGAAGGGATTGGGCATGACGACCGAGAAGGTGTTTATGGAACGCAAGGTTTACATCACTGATAAGTGATAAAAAGATTTATAAACCTCTCTTGCGGGCTGTTGTTTATGAGCTTACTTTCCCTTCTTCAGAACAACTGGCTTCCACAGGCTTTTCGCAGCGGGACATACACCTTTCAGATTACGCGTGAACACATGAATGGCTGGCGCCATGTTGTTACCGATGATAATCCTATCCACTACGATCATGAGGCAGCACGCGAGGCAGGTTTTGTTGATACACCTGCTTATGGCACTATGTTGACGGCACATGCAGAGTATTGCCTGCATCAACTTCTTGAGTATTTTCATCTTAATGGAACAAGCGGTTACACTGCGCGAAATCTCAGTATCACACTGAAAAGCCCGGTTTACCCTGAAGACAAAGATCACCCGCCAGACACCATTCGTCTCTTTCATGAGGAGGGTTCTATTAACGTCAACGAGGATGGCGATGTTTATTTTCGCTTCAAGGGCATTAAGGATAAAGCGCGAGGTCGAGAGAACCTCGAGGTCCTTAGCGCAGCTGTGAAATTGACTCGGAATCCGATTCCTGTCGACGTCCCATCATCGCCTGTTTTTTACACGAAGCCTATTCCTGTTACCCAACAGACTCTTGACATATACAGTTCATTCGCTCCCTTGCCAGGAAAATGCATTCCACAGACCGTTCTCTTTAGCGGCATCAATGCGGTGTGCCTTGATTTGTCTCGTGATCCTCATTCGTCAAGTCCGAAGTATGATGGATTTGTTCGTTCTATTGCCTTGACATTTTTTGATTTGCCCGCCTTCGGCGTCTTTGATGTGGGGGTTGGCCTGGAAAAGAAGGTTGATGAGCATCATCGTCTTCAAACGACCGAACTTCGGCTTTGGGAGAAACTTCGCACTTCTGGAAGACTACCCCGCATCAAACGATTTGATTATGTCCTTGCCGCAAGCTGCGTTCAGAAAGAGACAGGGAAACTGTTGGGCTTCGGCAGGCTTGAATGCCTCTCTAATTACGATTTCACTCCATCTTCTGTTGTTTATGAGCGCTAGTCTTATTATCATTGATCGGACCTCTGGAGTACCTTTGATTGGTTCCATTGCGTTCGGCATTGTGGATCGGGGTTCTTCTCTCATACAGGTACGGCCATCGACTGCATGCAACATGAAATGCACATTCTGCTCAACGAGCGCAAATGACTTTTCCTTGCATCCTGTAAACTACGTTGTTGATCCTGATTACTTGTTGGACTGGGTTCGAGAGGTTGCGAAGGTTAAAGGCAAGTTGCATGTCAACATCGATTCTGTCGGTGAACCGACTGCGTATCAGCACCTTGAATATTTTATCCGCGAGGCGAGGAAGATTTCCGGGGTTTACTTTGTTTCCATGCAGACGAACGGAACCTTATTGACGAAGGAGAAACTGGAATCATTGGAGAAGGCTGGGTTAAACAGGATTCACCTGAGCATCCATTCTTTAGATTCTGAACTTTCGAAGCGATTGTTTGGGAACGAGCAGTACTCGCTGAAGAATATTTTACACGCGATTCACCTCATCAAAGGCACGTCTATCGAGCTGCTGCTGACTCCCGTGTGGTTACCGAAGGTGAATGATCAGGACATTATTGAATTGATCAGGTTTGCGAAGGAACAGGACTTGAGGATTGCGATTCAGAAGTATGAAGAATACACGCACAGCCGAAAGGAAAAACAAGCGAAGCGGGTTAATTTTTTTCATTTTTACAAGCAGCTGAAGGCGTGGGAAAAGGAATTTGGAGTGCGTTTGGTGTACAATGCCGAGAGCTTGCAGGTCTACAGAGCGCCATCGTTGCCGACGGTTCTTGACGTGAGGGATCGAGTGAGCGTGGTTGTTCAAGCACAAGGGTGGATGCCGGGGCAGATGCTTGCGTCTGTGAGGAATCGTTGCGTAACGGTTGTGAATTGTCTTGCGCAGGCCGGAGACCGCATCAACATCAGGATTTTGGAGAACAAGCATAATATTTACCTCGCGGAAATGGTAAAAAATCTTTAAATACAGGTCTTTCTGTTGTTTTCATCAAGGAGGTGGTATATGGCGAAAGGTGATTCGATGAGTAACTTGGCCACAACGCTTTACAGCCTTGGCGTCCTCATAGCAGTTGTTATGGGCGCAGGCGCGGCTATCAATGCTACATGGGCGAGCAATGCTTGGCTCTCTATCTTGCTTGTGGTAATAGGACTTGTCGTAGGCTTTTACAACATTGCGCAGAAGGAGGTCACATCATTCCTCATTGGAACAGTGGCCTTGATCGTTGCACGAAGTGTTGCCAATCTCGGCGTTCTTGACTCGCTTTTCAGGGGCTTCCCGATCGGCACATTTTTGAACGCGACCATTGAAGGCTTTTTGATGGTTGTTGGCGCGGCTGCGGTTGTTGTTTCCTTTAGGGCAGTCTACGGCCTTGCGAAATAAGCTTCGGCTTGGCACAAGTTTAAAAATAGTCAGATTTCTCTTCTTTTTATGCAACGGCGCATCCATGTCTACATTTCGGGGAAGGTTCAGGGAGTCTTCTTTCGGTCGTTCATCAAGGAGCAGGCGGACAAGCTTTCTATAACAGGGTTGACGAAGAATACTGCGGATAACAAGGTTGAAGCCATCTTTGAAGGCGAGACAAGGACCATTAACAAGCTGATTGATCTCTGCAGACAGGGTCCAAAGTTTGCCAAGGTAGAGGATGTGAAGATTGTTGAGGAGCCTTACAAGGAGGAGTTTACGAATTTTACCATAGTGAGGTAACCTTCATAAAGCTGCTTCTTTTGCCTATTCTCATGAAGTATTTGGCGACAACTGTCCACGGCCTTGAGGACTTGGCGGCGCAGGAGCTTCGAGGGAAGGCAGCAACGCGCGGGCGGGTTCTCTTTTCACGGTTGCGGAAGAGCTATATGCTGGTTCATCGCGTGATGACCCTTGTGGATGATTTTACTTTTGCAAGCTTTGAGGATCTTCTTGCACAGCTCCAGCTTGTTTCATTATCCTTTCACGGTTCGTTCAAGATCTGGTGCGAGCGGGTGGGCATGCACGGGTTTCGCAGCCCTGATGTGGGGAAGGCTTTTGGCCAGGCGCTGCAACAGCGCGGCTTTACGCCTGATTTCAAGCATCCTGACAACACCGTTGTCGTAGACATTGTGGATCAGCGCTGCTTTGTCGGGCTTCTTATTGCGGAGAATCACTGCAGGAGAGACTACCGCGTTCGCTTCAACAATCAAAGTGTTCATGCGTGCGTTGCTGCGGCGCTGATTCGCGTGGCGAAGCTCCGGAAATCAGACAGCATCCTCGATCCTTTCTGTAAGGATGGCGTTGTTGCAATTGAGGCGTATCAGGCTGGAATAACAAAGGTGCATGCGCTTGACCCGCTCAAGAATAACGCGCGCTATGCGACAACTAACGCAGCCATGGGAAACGTGCCTTTAACATTTCAGAACTATGACCTTACATGGATCAACACCTTGTTTCGTGAGCGTTCTCTTGACTATATTGTCACGAATTTCTTTATTTCACAGCGGGATCCCCATCTCCATCGTTTGCTCACTGAATTCTTCACGCAAGCAGATTATGTTGTGCGAAAAGGAATTGCGCTTGTGACGAACAAGCCTGCAGTTGTTAAGGAGCATGCAAAGAAATTTACACTCAGTGCAGAGCGGCTGATACGCGTAGGCGGCATGGAGTATTCCTTACTCGTATTTCGTCGGTGAACGACTGCCCTTGAATTCGTAATCACAATAAGCGGTGGGATTTTCCCTTTCTGTCCTGAACCTTTTGCTTTTGAATGACGTGAAGCATTTCATTCCCCGTTCCGGGCAAGGGACTTGGACGAACACAGGTTCATCAAGTTCATTCAGCTGGCAGATGAGGATAGTGCTTTCATCTTCTTGGCTGCATCTTGTTTCACCTTCTTCGCATTCGCGTATTCGAACACGCGGGCGGTTAAGCTTTATCTTTTCGATGATCGTGTCGCGATCTTCCTCATCGAGGATGCTGTTTTTGTTGAGGTCATACGGGGCGAAGTGTCCCTCTTGCCCAACAATAGCATCAAACCTGACGAGATCTTCTTGATTAAATGTTGCCTCGCCAAATCCGCTCGCGCCGCGCGTGACGCCGGCATGATGGAGTCCGGTAAACGACGTTGAAAAAAAACCCAATAGGAGAACGACAAATGCAATAAGTATTACCCTCTTTTCGTCTGACTGCATTTCTTTATTGGTGTTCTTTCCATTTATAAACATTGCCATCGACTTTTGGGTTTCTTAGAAACGTTTATATTCTGCTGTATTTTATCCAATCGTACATTGGCGAAAAAGAGGCAGGATGTTCCGGTTGCGTTTGGTGGCAAGAAACACTTTCTTATAATCGTTGCTGTCGCTTTTATCCTTCTTGCTCTTTTTCTGCTGCCGTATTTTGAGAAATTCTTTGCGCTGGGCGGCAAGGCTGCTATTTCTCTGAGCGATATTGTTGCGCGGCCACAAGGACCTTCAGGATCTCCGAATGCGCCCTCTACAATCCTGCCTTCTGGACCGAAGACGAGACTATTACTAGTACCACAACTGCCGACTGCCCCAGGAGCTCAAGCACTTCCGACTCCGCTTGTTAAGAAGCTTTTAGGACAGGGCATTCATGCATCATCGGGCGCTACCAAGTTTGTGATGCAGAAAGGCTTGCTTAGAGTTGAGATTGAACTGCCACAATCGTTGCTTTCGCAATTGTTGCAGATGGAAATTAGCTCCAGCGACATCTTGATGGATGGAACGGAGAGCGGCACACGACAGGCTGTGTTTGTGGCTACTGAAAACGTACCGATGCTCAAGGATAAACCCTTGAAGATCACAATTCTTACGAATGCGGTTGATGTTAGGATCTACAAATTGTCCAACCAGAAGTCTTTTTCGGATTTCCTTCGGCTGGGAGCACTTTTTTCTGCGCCTCGTTCTGTGAAGAGCGAACTAACGCAACTGCCTGCTGACGTACTTTGTGCTGATTGCATAGTTTATTATGGCGATCGGGTTGAGATTATTGTGCCCGGAGGATTCAATTCTGGCTATGGCCTCGAATTCGTTCTTGTGGCGCCCAATGTGCCGATCCAAGGGACACCTGTGCTGAATGCTACCACTTTGTTCAATCTGACAGATGAGGATATTGCGTGCCACGCGCGCGAGTTTTTTAGCCCTGGCGGAAACCAGGTTTTTGGGGTGTATACTTTTGAGAAGGACAACCAACCGCTCGAGGTTCTCAACCTGGCTTTTGATGCGCAGCAGACAGATGCTGGCGGGAACACGACTGACTTCTCACTGCTGCGCCACAATGCCTCTCTTGGCGGCGGCGTGCAAGGTCAAGTGCCCCGGTGGGTGGGTGCTGCTCAATCTGCTGTGGGGGGATCCTATGAATTTGACGGCGTTGACGATGTTATTACTGTGATTCGGGATAGCGAGATTGACTTTGGCATGGATGACTTTACGATTGAGGGATGGATTAACCCCTATTTCAATCTGAACTTTCCTGTCACCCGCTACAGCGTTATTTCTAAAGGAACGAGTGGTCCACGATATGGCCTTGTGCACGATGTAACTGCTGGCAGTCTTGCATTCATCCTTCACGACGGGACGAATGCGATCACTGTTTCTTCGCGAGCTGGTTCGGTGCCATTCAATATATTAACGCATTTCGCTGTTGCTGTTGATCGGGGGAACCAAGCGACTCTGTACATTAATGGCGTGGCGTCTGGCAATGCGAACATCGCAGCGCTGGGCAACATTGCAAATACTGCTCATCTCGATCTTGGTCGAGGGCCAGATTCGCCATTCTTTGGAATTCTTGACGCCTTGTTATTTTACAAGCGCGCGCTGAGCAGCGCCCAGATTCTTGAACATGCAAACAAACGCTACCATGCTATTGCTGATGAGGAGACGGAGCCCAACGAGGCCTGGCGCTGCATGGTGACGCCGACAGATCTTACAACACTTGGTGACGGCAACTTTTCCAATCCCCTCACGATTGCGATGCGCCGCGCGAATAATGTTCCCACGCACACGACACCACTGCTTCTTGGAGAAACTTTCAGGAATCGAAGCATCGAGGATATTACCTGCCTTAACCAAACGACGGCTGACCTTGACAATGATCGTGTCGTCAACATCTTCAATTACCTCATCAGCGGGAGGAAATATACGCCGTTGCATCTTCCCTTTGAAGGGCATGCACAAGCTGCGGCGTTCGCGTTGGAGTATGGATCGCGTGGAACGCGGCGGGCTGATGTCAAAGACGCACAGTTTGGCGCACGCAGCGGGGCGATCGGGGGGGCATACACATTTGCGAGCGCCTTGAAGAGCTACATCAATTACTCACACGTGCCAGAACTTGTGTTTGATCAACTTGAGAACTTTACCATTGAATTTTTGGTCAAGACAACAGCGACTGACGGCGTTCTCTTTGCGAAGCAGACGAAGAGCACGAAAGACCTCACTTCTGGCGAGTCTGCGTATGCGCTCCGCTTGGTTCAGGGTTATCCGCAGTTTAACTTCACTGACAGCTTCAACGGCAATATGCAGACGATGACTGGATTGGCGAGATTAAATGATGACCGGTTTCGGCACGTCGCGGTTATCAAGGACAAGGCTACGAACCTCATTAAAATCCTCGTTGATGGAAATACAGAAGCGGCGATGCCTTACACCTTGGGCGGCTCTCTTGGGAACAACAATGCTGACTTTGTTCTTGGTTCGATCAACAAGAGCGAAGAGTTCTTTAGCGGCGTCATTGACGAGGTGCGCGTCTATGAGCGAGCGTTGAGCCAGCCGGAGATTGACTCCCACTTCCATTTGAATTACAGCGTTGTGAAGGGCACTGAGACTGCACGGGGAGAGAGCTGGAATTGCGAGGTGACACCGAGCGACGGCATCGATGCTGGTGTTACGAGAGCGTCGCATCCTCTTGTTATACGCAATACAGAACCTATGCATGATATGCCTTTGCTCTTGTCGAGTTCTTCATTGGGTCTTGACTCAGACAACTTGACGTGCGTCAACCAAAACACGCGAGATCCTGATGGCGATTCTGTTGTTAATATCTATGATTTCGTGATCAACAATGCTCTGTACACGATGCTGCACCTGCCATTTGAGCCGCATGAAGAGTCTGCGACGAAGGTCGTTGATTACAGCAAGGCGGCTAACGGGACAATTGCAGGCGCGATCTTTCGGCCAGCTGGAGGCATGCGAGGCGCTGCCGCGTATGAACTTGATGGCCTTGATGACAACATTGCTTTTGATCCTCGTTACTACAATATCAGTAACAGCTTGAGCGTTGAAGCGCGCTTCAACTTGATGAGCTATAAAGACAATGCTACCATCATCGCTAAGACGCGACTGAGCCCGCGGGATGTCGCTTTTGCATTGCGCACTGGCGACCTGTCGCGACGCGATGAACTCCGCGATGAACTCCAGTTCCTTTTTGGTGTTGATGGCCGGATTAGCATTTTCACCACGACGAGCGCGAATTTGCTTTTGAACAGATTTTATCACGTGGTCGTGCGCAAGAGTTTATTGTCACAGCCCGAGATTTTTATTGATGGCGTGCAGCGGTCTGGCGTTTGCCAGCTAGGGAATTGCGGGGCTTTGCTACGACCGTCACCGAGCGCGGTTGCACTGGGCCAAGATTTTTCGAGCGGACTCAATACGAATTTCCGCGGCATTCTTGATTTTGTTGCATTGTTCAACCGATCTCTTGGAACTGATGTCATTCGCCAGCACAATTTGACCAATTACAGCTTCATGCCTGCTGCTGAGACACTTCCCGGGCAGCTCTGGGCATGCCAAGTAACACCGAATGACGGCTTTGTTGATGGGCTGACCTTGCAATCGGATTCTCTTAACATCACCCAGGTCTTTGCTCGACCGCTTCGCGGTGAGAGACTTGGCGGCGGCGGGGCTCGGCTGCCAAATTACACTTTTGATGTTAGAACGCAGCAGAGTGCCACATACACATTGCTTCCCAATCACCGCGTCAGAATCCTTGGCGTCGGAAGGGCTGAAGTTTTTGTCCTTGTGTTTGACCGGGGCTTGATTTCGCAAGGAATTTTTGAATCGCGGCAGAAGAAGCGCGCTATTTTCTTCCTTGTGCCCCGGATAGGGACCATTGAGATGTTTGAAGGCAATAGCATTGATCTTGACCTTGATGGCAGATTTGGCTATGATATTACGCTTCGCGTGCTTTCGGTTGAGGAGTTCAGCGTCAAAATAGAGCTCCGACGCTATAGCTTTGCTCCTGGCGGTCAGTTCTCTCCACTGACGCTACCTTCTGAGATTTTGCAGCCACCTGTTCATCCTGAACTGCCCTCAGGCGTACCACCTATTTCCTATCGCGCACCTGTCGCTGAAGAGGAGCCCGGGGTTTTAGAAAAACCAGCCATAAGCTACGGGACTGTTGGCGTCATTGCGCTGCTTGCCGCTATCATCGTGACGCTTATCATTCTCATCAGAAAACTGAAACTTTAGCGACCCTTTTTCTTTTCGTGCTTTGGCTTCTGCGTCTTTGAGAACACTTCTTTCCTGTGCTGCATCTCGCCGGCTTTCTGCGCGCCCTTTACCTTGCGCTTGACTTCAGGCTTTGCAGCCCTTTCTTTTTTCTCTTTTGGAGGGTGCTTGAGAACTTCTTTTTCTTCTTCGAGCTTCTCTCTTGTTGCCACTTCTTCTGTTTTTACTTCAGGTTTCTTCTCTTCAACCGTTGCTTCTGGCTTCACTTCGGGCTTTGGCGCTTCCTTTTTCTTTTCTTCTGGGGGCTTTTCAACAGGAGCGTTTATCCATTCAGCATGATATGTGTCCTTGTCCTTCCAGACCTTCACTTGGATGTGGTGCGGCGGTTTTTTTCTTCCGTGCTTGTGCAGTTCGAGGTTCAAGAATCTGCCGATCTTGATGTCTTCTGTCTTGAGATGCTTCTTGAGAAACGAGCGCGTTGTTCTCACGGCGATTTTGACGCGGCGCCACGGCGGGTAGAGCGCGAACTTTCTTCTCAGTGGAATGGTGTAGATGATTTCCTGGTCTGCCATTTTACGCTTTTATTTTCATCCTCCGCCAATGCCTTTTTACTGTGGTGTGACGACCGGGATGGATACGCCTGGTTTTTCCGTAGATCTTTGGGACGGTCCAAAATGGCGCCCACCTTGTCTGACGCGAGCGCTTTGCGAGGCGCTGCTTCTTTGTTGGTGACTTTTTCCTTGCCATCTTATCTCTTGATATTGAATTCCCGCTTCTGGTCCAGACGCTGGAGGAGATCCTTGAAATCCTCATCTGAGAGTTTCTCCGTGATCTGGTTTGCCTGAACAAGGCTCGTGAGAAGCATGATTGCGCGGATTGCCTTTTCTGGATGCGCGGACTTTAGGGCGTAGTAGCGCTGTACTGCTTCCCTTGAGAGATACTGCTTTGCAACTGCTTCAAGGACTTCAACTTGCCTTTGCAGCTCGGCTTGCTTTTGCGCCTGCCTTTGCATCTCTTCCATTGTTTTTTTCTTCAGATGTTCGAGGTCCATTTTGTGTTGCGAGCTTGTCGAGGAAGCTCCTTCCTTTTGGCGTGATTATGCGGCCTTTGTGATGGCCCTTTGCGTCCTGCTTGATGAGCTGCTTGGATTCGAGCTGCTGGAGAATGCTGCGAATGATCTTTCCTGGCGCTCTGTAGAAATGCTCTGGCTTGTGACCTCGGTTCTTCTTGGAGCCGTACTTTATGCGAAGCTTGTTGACCCCTATTGGGCCGTGCATATAGACCTTGCGGAGAATTGATGCTGCACGAAAATAGAACCAATCTGGCTGCGACGGGGGACGTTCTTTTGCTGGGCCGGTTTTGACGAACTTTGCCCAGTCCGGCATCTTGATCTCTTTCTTTAATTCTTCTCCCGCTTGCTTTATGAGTTCTGATGGGTTGACGTCGTATATGGAAGCCATGGTGGACTTAGTTTAAAGAAGCTTTAAAAACGTTGCTGTTATTCTTTCGTTATGCAAGGTACGCGAATTGTGGATTGGCGGCACTTGCCTGTGAATGACGCACTTCTACGAGCGATCCGACGTGTTGAAAGGCATCCTCAATTTGTTGCTTCCCTTCGAGGAGGTATAGACTTTCGGCTCATTCTTGCTCAGGTGAAGGCGGAAGAACTTGATGTTTCTGAATTTGAGATCAGTGGAGAAGGGATTTACCAGAACCACATGGTTAAGTTTGCTCGACGGTATACCCATTCTGATACCTATTTTGATCTCTTAGTTCCTGAGGGCGCAGATTCTCTTTATGTCATCAGTCCAACTTCCCGTCCTTCTGTCCTTTGTTTACAATATTGCAATCACCATCATCGCAAGGGAATGGAAGATATTTTGGCCTCTGCTCGCTATGCACTTTTTCGAGAAAAAACAGGACTTCCTTTAGAAGCTCTTGTTCACGGGTTTTGTTGCTTTGTTATTGAAGAACTGTGTGTTGTGTCTCCTGTTTCTTATACATTTTCATAATTCATCCAGTGGACTTCTTACTTTTTTGATCTGCTCTGTTGAGACGCGAGTGTACCGTTCAGTAGTTGAGATTGAGGAGTGACCTAGCAGTTCCTGGATGACGCGAATGTCAGTGCCTGCTTCCAAGAGATGGGTTGCGAATGAGGAGCGGATGGCGTGGCAGTACACGCGGCGTTGGATGCCTGCTTTTTGCGCAGCTTCAGTTACTATCTTTTGTGCCATGCGAACTGAAAGATGCCTGTTGTTGTTAGAGAAGACGTATTCTGATTTTTCTTTTCGCTTCTCTAGGTAGCTTTGGAGACTCTTGATGAGCCTTTCTGAGAGGATGATATTGCGATCTTTCTTGCCCTTGCCTGCAATAACACGGCCGAGACGCTCGTCGAGGTTGATGTCCTTTATTTTTATTCCTACGCATTCAGAAACGCGGAGACCTGAGGCATAGAGAAACTGGACAAGAAGCTTGTGCTTTGGATTCCTTATTCTGTCCAGCATCTTTTTGATTTCGTACTTTGTGAGAACTGTTGGGAGCTTCTTCTCGATCTTTGGCGGTTTGATGTCGGTGAAGAGTTTTTTCTTCAGGATCGCTTCATAGAAAAATCTCAGCGAGGAGAGCGCCAGACCAACCGATGCTGGCTTGAGGTTCTTTTCCGCGATCAAATGCGCAAGATACTGCTTGACGTCCTCTTCGGTCATATCTGAAGGCTGTTTTTTGATGAAATCGAGAAACCGACTATTCTGCGCAAGGTATGCGCGCAATGTTGCTTTGGTGAAGCCGCGGAGCTTGAGCTCAGTTTCCAGTCTTGCGAGTTCAGGATGCATAGAGCCAGCATGCACAATGACTATAAAAATCTACTGCGCCTAGAATGGCTGGAAATTACTGCTTGCCTGCTTTCGCTTGATCTTTCGCAGGGTTTTCCAGGCGAATATGCCTATGGGCTGCATGGCGTTGCGGAACTTTTCGATGCGCCAGAGCTTGTGGGCAACGCTGCCTGCGACGTGCCCGAACTCCTTTTTCAAGAATTTCTCCATGACAAGGTCTTGACCGAGAGCGAGCGCTTTCTTGCGTTCCTCGTAGGTGAACTCCGGCGTCTCAAACACCGGCTCATTCTTGAACTTTGAGTTGTTGTTCAGGTAGTCGTTTGGATCGACGAGCAAAAGATCTTTTTCGACCAGCTCCTCGTACAATTCTGTGCCTGGAAATGGCATTGGATTATAGAAGCGCACTTCGGAAAAGTCGTGCTTCCTTGCGAACTCGTAGCACTTGAGGAACTTCTCGTAGGTGTCATCGAGCAGGCCGACGATGAAAAATCCTCCGAATGGGATGCTGACTTTTTCGCAGGCTTGGACACCTTTTTCAATGTCTGCAGCGTCAAGATCTTTTTTCATCTTGTCTAGGACTTCCTGGTCGATGCTCTCGATGCCCAACGCGAAGTAGAAACAGCCTGCTTCTTTCATTTTCGCCAGGAGATTTTCATCGATGCGATCAACACGGATGCCGTTGCGGAGATCCCATTTGATCTTCATGTTGCTGGCAATAATCAGGTCGCAGATTTTTTCTGCGCGCTTCATATCCAACGTGAAATTATCATCAACAAAGTGGAATGTGTTAAATCCTTTTTGGTACCAGACTTTGATTTCCTCGAGGACATTCTCCGGGCTTCGAGGGCGCCATGCAACGCCCATTGAGGCTTTGTTTGCGCAGAACGTGCACCGATATGGACAGCCACGCGAGGTGACCACTGGAATTTTCTTGTCAACATACTTGTCCATGGGGAATAAATCGTATGCGGGGAATGGGAGCTCATCTACGTGATATTCGAACTTACGAGACTCGTTTTTTACAACCGCGCCATTGTTCTTCCAGACTAGCCCGCTGATCTGACTGAGCGGCTTGAGGTTGTCGAGCAATTCGATGAGAGTGTATTCGCCTTCGCGGGTGATGGCGTAATCGACGTATGCTTCGCGAAGCACCTTGTCATACAAAGCAGAAGCGCCAGCGCCACCGATTATAATTTTGATCTTTGGGAACTTCTCGTGCAACTCTGCCGTGAAATTATAGATCTTCTCGAACTCGTGCTGCGTCATGAAGCTGAGGCCGATGAAATCGGGGTTGTATGCTTCGATCTTCGCGTAAAGCTTCTTGAGACTATTGTCGACACGCATATCAACGATATCTACATCGTGGCCTGCGTGACGGACGAAACCAGCGACATAGGCAACGCCCGGCAAAGGAGCAGTTGCTGCGATCTTGTCGCCGATGATATTAGGAATGACGAGGAGAATCTTTTGCTTTTGAAAGCCTTGACGTGAGGAGAGGAATTCCTTGAGCGAAGTTCGGTTAAACTCGACTTTTAGGTGCTCTGCTGAGTTGCTAGGAATATACCCTTTTTTCTGAACGGTGACCTGGAGAGCGCTCATGTTATCTCTGTCGAACTAAGAGGTATATAAATCTAGCGAAGCATTTTTTGGTTTTCGATAAACTATATAAATAGCTGCATGTAAATCTAGTTTATGAGGGTTGCTTTTATCACGCCGCCGTATGGCATTGAGGAGCGGTATGGGACGAAGACGCGGATCAAGAAGGGGTTTCTTCCACCTTTAGGTTTAGCCTATATTGCAACTGTCTTGAAGGAAGCAGGACATACTGTCAAGATTCTTGATTTGCCGGTTTATGATTACACGCTTGAAGATGTTAAAATCCAGATGAGGGCATTTGGTCCTGAGATTATTGCATTTTCAGCCATTACACCAACGATTGACAAGGCGTATCTCCTTGCTGACCAGCTGCGAAAGGAGTTTCCCCATGTGGTTTTTGTGTTTGGCGGCCTGCATCCTTCCCTGTTTCCACAGGAGACACTGAAGCATGAGGGCGTGGATGTCGTGGTTTTTGGCGAGGCAGAGTATACGTTTCGCGACCTGGTTGATGCGATCGAGAAGGGAAAAAGCTTGAAAGGAATCCGCGGTGTTCTTTACAAGGAAAAGAGCGGCAAGATCGTGGTGAATCCACCGCGACCGATCATCAAGGATCTTAGCGAGCTGCCTGTTCCTTCGAGAGAATTTTTTGACATGGAACGATATGTGCCGCTGCCCAACCAGTACAAGGCTCTGCCTGTGACGAACATGATGACTGCACGCGGCTGTCCATACGCAAAGTGCACGTTCTGCTTTGAAGCTGGAGACTTAAAGCCGGTGTTTCGGAGAACGTCGATTCCCAAGGCAATTGAGGAGATACGGATGCTGGTTGACACGTATGGAATACGAGAGATTTCTTTTTGGGATGATGTGTTCCTGATGGGGTCGTTCTGGATCAATGATTTCTGCGCTGCGCTCAAGAAAGAGAAGCTTGATATTTACTGGTCGTGCTACGGCTATGCTAATTACCTGACCTATGACTTATTGAAGATGGCGAAGGAAGCTGGGTGCTGGAATATTTTTTACGGGATTGAAGCAGGCAACCAAGAGGTCCTGGATCTTATTAAAAAGGGATTCACGAAAGAACAAGTGCGCAAGGTCATCACGTGGTCGCATGAACTGGGGATCGAGACGAGAGGATCGTTTATTTTAGGGTTGCCTGGCGAAACGCCTGCGCGCGCGATGGAGACGATTGATTTTGCAATTGAACTGGACTTGGACTATGCGCAATTTACCCTGAACACACCATTTCCCAGCACGGAGATGTGGAAAACAGGAGAGTCGTATGGCACCATGAACAAGAATTTTGACCAGTACTCTGTGCATAATCCGGTGTTTGTGCCTGATGGCTACAAGAATGGCGAGGAGTTAGAGAAGATGCGGCGCTTGGCGTACCGAAAGTTTTACCTGCGATCAGGATATATATGGAAGCATTTGAAGCGCATTCGAAGCTTTGAAGACGTGAAGAAATATGCTTCTGGCGCGAAGTTCCTGATGGGCATTGGCGTCTAAACCTTAGCTGTTAAGTTAACGTCACCTAACATGTGTGGACAAACTAAGTTCTACATGGTAGAATTTTGGCGAACGAGTGCAACGGAGCGGAACCGTTAAATCGCTGTTAGTTTCCCCTGAATACTTGGAGGGGTTGGATTTTAGTGCAACGTTCGGCGAAGCAAAAACTCGAAGTTGAGTTTGAGTTTTGTATAATATCTCTGCCGAAGGCAGACTAAAATTGGGGGTTTGGGGGGTCGCCGTCACCGAAATTATACCTATCAGATAGTGACAACACGACCGAAAGGTTTAAATATATGTGGTATCTAACTATGTAATATGACAGCAAAATTAACTTCAATAAATTTAGGTATAAAAGAAGATTTTGTTAGTTCTAACTTTATATTTTCTCATCATCATTTGTAAGTCTGGCTTATTTTCCAGACTGTGAATTTTTCTAATTACTCATAGTTCTGGTTTCTAGGTTCAGACTATCATTGTTTCAGATTAATTTATGCTCTAAAAAATGGCTTGCATCCAAAACTGCAGGAGGTAATGAAAATGGAAGAAAAAACAAAAATGAATCAGGCGGGGGCTAAGGCACAAGAAAGTGCTGGTCGTCTTCACACCGAGAGAAGCAATAGAACTTTTCGGGGGA
>CAYJXL010000021.1:0-2531 GCA_964374125.1 Candidatus Woesearchaeota archaeon
GCCTTCTAAGGTTCAAATCCTTACTCCCGCATATTACACAATAAACTCAACGAAATCTCTCAAGTCCAATCCGTTTGATGTCCTTAACAACGTCAAAATCAGAGTCATCAGATACAATCTCATGAACGTCATGAAGAAGCGCGCTTGCAGTGTGGATCGCGTCTCTTGGTTGTATATCATAAGAAGAAAGCAGGGACTGCGCCGCGCTAACCACTCTTTCATCAACCTTTAAGAACTTCAGATAAGGAAATGACAAAAATTTATTTCCTTCAGAAGTAGCAATTTCTCGACCAAGATGCCTCCCGAGGACATAAACAAACTCATCCCACGTGAGAAAAGAAGTTGCCGCAACAATCTCTTGATCCACAATCTTAAGAAGTATTTTTTTGCAAGTAACAGCCCGCGCATCATCAGCAGGGTTAACAACTGGATAGATGAAGATATTCGAATCGATATAAACAGTCAATATGCTTCACCTAGCGTCTTTTTAACATCTTGCATCGTAAGTCCCTTTCGTAATCTTTTTGGAACATTAAGGAACTCGTCTAAGAAGGTGCGCGGGTCTTCGCTCCTCAAAATAACTTCATCGCCGCGAAATTCAAAAATGATCTTCTTCCCTTTTTTTAAATCAAGGAACTTCCGAACATCTTTTGGGATTACAACCTGCCCCTTCTCTCCAATTTCGCGTTCGAGGACCATGCGATACGTAAGCAAGAGCTATTATTTAAACTTTTCCATACCTAAGGGTAGGAATTTTGATAGGCGACAGGCTCATGATAATAAAGCGCCAAGGCGGCAGGGTCGAAAGATCGATCAATCTCGGTTCAAATCCTTGCTCCCGCATATTTTCATGCAACGCGCACTCCTCGTTCAAGAAGCCTCTTGAGTTTGGGATTATTCTGCTGTATCCAAGTGACGCCCTTTTCGCCAATCATGATCTTCCCGCTTTCTTCAAGGTATTCAAGAATAATGGCGAGTGTTTGGTGCATGATCTGTGTCGGCAGGCGTCTTTTCAGCTCACTCTTCGATATCACTGTGTCTGCGTCTTGTAAGATCTTCTCCACCATAAGCACGGTCTTCAGGTTTGGATAATGAAGGATTTGTTCCATAAAGCTGGTATATAATATTACCAGTATATAAGTTTATCGCTTATTAATCTCTGAAAGTGCTTCTTATGCAGAGGGATCTCTTGCGTGGGCTCCGCATCATGATTCTGGATGCTCGTTCAGGGCCTTGAATTCAGCTTGGAACATTGAAAAAAAGGCATACCTTGAAGGAGTTTTCGCTAGTCCTCTTGATGCGCCGCATGCCTAATTCTTCGAAAGATGCATCTTAAGTAAGACGTTGACCGCAGAAAGAATGCAGATAATGAAGACTAATAAAGGCATGCTCAAAAAGAAATACTCATTCTCAATCGCGCTTAGCAAAAGCACAATAAAAAAGAAAAATGATGCTAAGGATATTATAAACATTACAGCAATAATGAAAACCGATCTTATGAACCTTACTTTCAATACACTTTTTACATCATTAAAAAAAGATCTTCCGCAAATGCTTATGGAAAACAAGTGCAGGATTATGTAAGTAACAAGTGTAGCAGCAAGGATCGAAAATATTGTGCTTTCAGCATATATGAACTCAGTCAGGAGTAGCTGATAGATAATCGCAAGATAAATTCCGATAATAACCGCGGAAACAACTGGGTAGTTGATGAAGAATCTTTTTTTATTTACAATTTCCCTTCTTCTGATGAGATACCATGAAGTTCCTTGGAACAACGTCCACAGCGCCCAAATTAAGAAAGGCGTTAAATAGAACGCAAGAAAAGTAATCTCATTGGTAGCTTTTTCAAGTGGTAGGACAACATCGCTTACCTGCATAAGCTCTTCAGTCGTATTTAACGCTAGATTTTGAAGATAATTTATCGAAGATCCAAGCTGCGTCGTCTTCGAAAGATAACCCTGGAGTTCACTTTTGAGATAGAGCGCATAAAAGAAGTTTGAAAAGAAGAATCCTGTTTGTAGCAAGAAGATAAAGACAAATAAATAAACCCGAGAGTGAGGTTTTGTCTTCATGGAACTATGAAATCAAGTGATCGGTATCTTAATAGACTGTTTTTCACTTGTTATAACATTTGTCACTTCAATGACTATCTGAGTGGTAGCCTCAATCTTACTTCTGAGGTTGTTATCTATTTGTACAGGTAAATATCGATTTCTAGATGTGGTTTCAAAGATTTTTAGGCCAGATTGATCAACCAAGACAAATTTCCAATCAGAGTCGTCGAAATGACAACTTGAAGGGTATGGTTGATAATTTGGCGGCTGATATACAACAATAGGTTGATAATTTGGCGGCTGATATACAACAATAGTGAGTTCCTGCGGAATATTGCTCCGCTTTATTGAGGTTATTGTATCAGGCTGACCAACACCCTCAACTGCGGCTCCAACACTAAAGCAAGGTCGTGAAGATAGTTGCGTACTCGGTGCGGGTTGTTGGGCTACACTCGGTACAGCGGGTCGAGGAAC
>CAYJXL010000021.1:2631-16785 GCA_964374125.1 Candidatus Woesearchaeota archaeon
TGAGACCTCACATAAATAGCACCATCATCCGCGCGAGCAACAAAGGAGATACTCTTGCCAATCCCAATGCGCTCATAAGCTCGCCCTTTCTCCAGAAGCGCTTGCGCCGCGTAGTCGTCGCTAATGAACGCGCTGTTAATGATCCGATCGTAAATCTTGATCGCTTCCAAAATGTCCTTCTCGTTGTTGTAGCTAGAAAGCGTCTTTGCCTTGTTGAAGAATGCAAGAACCTCGTTGTCTTTCAGTGTTTCAAGACCTGGAATATTCGATTCCTTGATGACGTCGCGCGCAAGATTCTCCAGGCTTGCATTGAGCGCAGCCCGCGCATCGAGGTCCTTGATCATCTCAAGAGCAGCAGGCTGGTAAAGCCAGCACGTTCCCAAGTTGCGTCCTCGTTCATCCTTGCCGCAATCCCCGACAGGAACCCATGCGCCTTTCGCCGAGCCTATGCCTGGATCGAAGGATGAGCACTTCCTGATCAATCCTGCGCCTGTCGTGATCAGACCTGTGGAAAAACCTCCAACAGCAGCGCGTGGCGCTTGCCCGAGCGCTTTGCCAAGCGACGCATCTTGGTACGACAGCGTCGTTGCTCGTCCACTGTGCGGCGTGCATTCTTCCTCGCTCGTGACGCGAGTTTTGAGTTGGCTTTGTGTCAGCTGATCCTCGACCCAGTTTACGAAGAAATTCGTGCTCGCCTTGCCGAAGCCGCAGACAGGTCCTTGTTGCCCGTATACATCACTCGTAACAACAACACAAATCTCCTTGTACCCTGACAGGGTGTTTTGAAGCATGACATTCTCGCTCGCAAACTTTCCCCGAGGCAAGAATCGCGAATTGACAAGGTACTTGACAGGCATGGTCAATTGCTTGTTCAGGTCGCGCGTCTGCAGCCAGATGCTGTACGTGATATCCTGGTTCTCGCCGGCATACATGTGATAGAACACGCTGTAGACGCTCACAGGCTTGTCTGGAATGTCTGACCGCGACCGTTCGTCAAAGAACGCGGTAAACTGCGGCGGGCTCTCCGGCTTCAATACTTCGCTGAAGAAATTTCCAAGCCCGGGCGCCTTTCCAAAGATCGCAGCCTTACATACTTCTGCGCCAATATCTGGCAAGGTCCCTCCGGCGTATTGCGCAAACGTGTTTTTTGCATAGTCCTGCGTGAAAAAGTCAAGGCTCCCAAGTGCGTTGTCGAAGCTTTGCTTGAACGTCGAGTATTCTCCGCCGCCATACGTTGCGCCTTCAATCTGCTTCGCCGCGAAATTAATGATGCTTCCTTTTAGGTTCATGATCGCGATGGCTTCGCGCCACAGCATCTCGCAGATGCCAACGCTTCTGATTCGATCACAAATGCCGACAGATCGCTCTCCGCCTTCGACTTTTGCGGAAGCCAGGCATTGCTTGTATCCTTGAAGGATGCTTCTGATATTCTGCAAGCCAGCAATGATTCCGGTCATGCAGACCGGCATAACGACGCCCTGTTTGATGTTTGGCAAGCATAAGGCCACGCTCCCGATAATCCCTGTCTGCACCACGTCATCGACGTGCCACGCTCCACCAAGATCACAGCGCGAGGCAGGACAAATCACTGGATCACAGGCATTGAAAAGCACTTTGCATTCTGTCGGGCTCATGAAATCGATGCAGCTAGGTCCGGCTGACTTGACCGACGCGTCAACGGAATATTTCCCCAGGACATGGCCGCAATCAACAACGTTCGTGTCTCCTTTTTTGTAGCGATTGCCGACAAGTTTCTTGTTCGCTTGGCCAATGCAGCCCTTCGCGCGCGTAAGCTTGTCCGCAAGCGCGGGATTCTTGGACTGGAAGTACGTGATCATGTCGTCAAGTCCGCCAACTCTCACGTCAGTGTCAAGGCCCATCATGCTGTTGGGTTCAAGTCGCTTGTACACGTACGTGTTCTCGATTTTTCCAGAAGGCGAATACTTTATGCCGATGTAATGCTGCGCATCGACAGAGAGGCTCTCGAGTTTGCCGCCGGCGCGCGATCCTTCCACAAGTGTCAGTCGTGGAATATGCTGCGTCGCAGTCTCCTTGTCGACGAATTTGTACTTGACGCCTGTATCTGGATCAGTGAAATCTCCGATCTTTGGATCTGGGCCGATGTTCACCTCATGATCCGGCAGTGAAATGACATACATCTCTCGCCCATCAATCGTTCTCTTCTGTATTCGTGTTTGTTGCACTTCAACAACATAACCTGTTCGCGGTGCAAGCTGTTTCTTGACAGCATCAATTTCCGAGACGTACGCAGGATATTTCTTTTTGAGATCGTCTTCGATGAACTTCCTGCCAAATTCTTCATTCAGCTTTTCATTCTTGTATGTTTCAAATATGGCATTCGCGTTCTCGTCATAGACGCGCGCGTAGTCATTCTTGTATTCTGCTCGCTTTTGGTCAAGCATAGGGTTATGCTCAATGACGCTGTGGATCTTGTTGACATCATCGGCTGCTAGTGTCTTGCCAAGCTCCTCGTAGGTCCTGAACTGAAGTTTTTGGTCAATAAACTTGTCTGAGATTGCCCTGCCCATTTGCTGGTTCTTCAGTCGAGCGTAGGTGCTGAAGTATTTTGTCGCTACCCTTTTGTCTCCAGGCGCCTTCTCAAGCCACTTGTTGTAAAAATACAGGTCTTTTCGGTCGTCCAGGTAGCTTTCGCCAAGGTTCCCAAATCCATCGTTCTGGTACGCCTCATCGCGGATCTTTGCAATGATGTCTTCTGCTCGATCAATGTCCGCGTTGTACTTGTCGCTGATGGTAAACATGCAGTCCTCAAATGAGCGGGACTTCTCGCACCCAGGAATCTTCCGTTCTGCATACTGTTCGCGATAGTATTCATTGACCTTGCTCCGCGCAACAGCCGCCTTCCCTCCAAACAAGAGGTTCTTTACCATGATCGTTCCATAAGTAATGAAGCAGAACTTCTTCCAGTACTCATGAATCTTAACCGCATTATCAATAATCTTGTTCAGTTTAATGAGTAACTCGTCAACTTTTACAATCTCCTGGTCAATCGTCTCGCTGAAAAGTGGCAGCCCGAAAGGTCGCTTTTCAATTCCAATGCGCAGTTTGAACTGCGAGTTCGTGAACGCTTTCTCTGCATCTGGCGCAACCGTGACAGAAACCTCTCGCTGGAGATCAGTTCTCTTGAGCGTGACGCGCGCGATGATCTTTCCATCGCGAGAAAGCACAAGCGTGTTTTCCCCAACCTTCAACGATCCAGGATAAAGAGTTTGGATCCACGATGAATTCTCAGGATACTTGTACCATATCTCTGCCTCATTGTCTCGAATTCGCTCGATGCGATACGATCGCCGGTCCTTCTCCTCGCCGGCAATAAATGTCTGGCCTTCGGTGAACGCCTGTTCGATGCCGCCATTGACCGACAGGTACGCCTTGGAGACAAACTGCCCTAGTGTTGGCTTCTCGATGCTGACAAGGGAAACAGTTACAAGCGAGTCATCAACATCAGGAATCTCGACCAATGCTTCATGCAGCCGTGTTTGCATCTTGACCAAACTTTCCATGTATTGCAATTGCTGTTGCACCATGCCCGGTTCAATCCCTCGTTCACGCATCTGCTCCTGTGTGTACTCGCGCAAGAGCTTTTCAAAAGCTTCAGCAGCCGCAAACGGGTTCTTGAGTTGTGTCCACTGAATCAATCCGATGTGATAAAGCGCCTCTGGCGCGTATGGTGATTGCGGATAACGATCAAGCAACGACCGGTATGTACTGGTCGCTAGCTCAAACGCCTGCATGCCGCTTGTCGGCGCCTCCGCAGCAACAGCCGGCGTTGTTGAAAAGAAACTCTCGTATTTGCGCAAGAGCGCATCAAGCCTTGACACGAGCGCACTTAATGTGTCTCTTTTCGTTTTCAGGTCTTCGTTTTTGGGGTTTTGATTAAGCGCATACGTCACCGTGCCGAGTTGCTCAATGTAATACGACTGGATCCGCTGAATCACCTCAAAGGCTTCCTGCGCAAGCTCGCGCGAAAGCTGCTCCTTTGCAAAGTTCTCAAGGCGATCGATGACAGGAGAGTACAAGCGTTCACCCGGCTGGCTCTCAACAGCGCGCAACGCATCCCTGATTTCTTGCAGCTGTTTGGGAAGGTTGCCTTGCGGCATGGTCGTTACGCTGCTCGGGGTTGTCTTTTCGTATCGTCCTATTAGTGAACGGGTCATCTCGAGAAGATGTTCATACTCGCTCGTCATTCCTGCATAATAAGTGGTCTGCGTTTCGTAGTACTTCTCGATTGCAGTTTCGTAGTACTTCTCGATTGCATGCAGATAAGTCAAAATCGTCGTAACATCAGTTTGTGTGGGTGTTTTTTGAAGGAACGACTCAAAGAAACTAAGCGCATTGGTGAGGTCCAACGAGTTGTACTGGTAGCCTGCGTTCTCGATAGCGCTAGGGTCTTCCATCCTTTTCAAAAACGACTCTAATTCATTGGCCTTGATGGTCTGAACTGCCGGCGATTGTTCCTTTGGAGATTCAGTCATAGACAGCTTCTTCGTGTCGCTCTTCTTTCGGTTCTTGAGTTCAACATCGCGCCGTTTGCCATCAGGCGAGACAAAGACCTCGCCGATGTACCAGTACGATCCTGGGAACAAGGCCTGGCCTTTGGAAAGTGTCTTGAGCTCAGTCTTGCCGTCCCTCGCAACATACAGCCTGACGCGATCGCTCTTGCTTCTAATGTCATTGACCTTGATCGTGAACCTGTCAAACACACGGCCAAATCCGCCGAATCTCAAGCGTGTCGCGGAAATGCTTCCAGAATTCTGTCCAACAGAAATAACTGGCGTCGTCGTGATCACGTTCATGGCATCATCGTAAACTGTAAAGCTCGCGCCTTTCTCGTTGATTTCATTTGCCCTGATGTAGCCAAAGTAGAACCGATGATCTTCTTTCCGAAGCCTCCACTGCTCCTCAGATTCTTTCTCTAAAATGTCTTCCTGCGGCCCGAACGTCAAGCCAGAGCCGACATCGAGGTAAATGCGCGCGAGCACGTCGATGATGATGCTGTCGGGAACATCAGCCTCGCGCGGAATGCGGTTGATCGGAATCACGAGGTAGCCAAGATTATCGTATCTCAGTTCCTCAGCGCGCGGCGCCATGTGGCGTAGAGCCCCGATAGACACCGGCTTTCCCGCAGGCAATGTTGTCACCTTCAAAATCTTCGGTTCAACTCGTGTAATTGCCTGGATCGCAACCGCAGGATTCGTCCGTCGTCCTTGCAGCAGCGCGTTCACAAGTACGCTCTGGCTTTCGATGAGACTTGTTGGAACTGGCGTCGGCTGGTAATGCGTTACTTCGATCGCGATGTCCTGGCCGACTAAGCTTTCAGGTCCCTCAGGCGGATTCTCGATGCTTTCTTGAATGGCCTCTTTGACGTTCCGTGCTTGTTCCTTGACGTCTGCTTGCACAAGCGTTCGCGCTTTCTCTTGCAGGCGTTCGCCGGTTGTCTGCGGTTCTGGCGTCGCTGGCGTCACGGGACGTGCGGCTTGCGCGTAAGACACAGGCATCAGAATAATAAGTATCATGAACGCCAATGCACACATCCGACACTTCAGTTGGTTCATGCGAGCTCCGGCAATCGTATCTTGTATTTGTTCTCCGCAATGTCGCTCGAGGTTTTTGAAAGTTCTTCCAGCGTGCGCGGCAACGGCCCGCGAACAGCATACAGCGTGAGCTTCTTCGCACCCGCAAGTTGCTCTCGCGACACGCTCCACATGACTGTTCCGCCGCCAGCCACGACTTGATCAAGCTGCACGTCGTCTGTCCTGTAGTTCACGCATTTTTTCTCGTTCAATCCAAAAATGCCAAGAACACCGCCGCGCGGCGCATCAACGCACGACTTCACTTCCTTGCCTGGAATCGTAAATCCGCTGCTTTGCACAACAGTCGACGTCGTAATCTCGTATGTTCCTGGCGCAAGTTGCACTGTATTTGATCCAGGATACACCAACGTTGTCATGTAGTCAACATCCTTGTTGTCAAAGGTGAAAGTCACTTGTTCTGTCGGCTGGACAGGATTGACGCCAGTATCAGAAACAGTCATGGCGCTGGCATCGAGATCATACAGGCGTTCCAGCGTTAGCGTAATTGTCGCCTCTTCATTTGTTGAAAGGATTTCGCTTGCAGCCACGTGCCCTTCCTTCTCAGCAGTCAAGCGCGCGTTGAAGCACGCAGGGAACTGTCCGCTGAGCGAGTACTCGCTTCCATCCCATAGAGTATTGCCCATGTCGCAGACTTCGTTGAGGCACTTTAAGGAAACTTTTGCATCATCCAATGCTGCTAATGAACCGTCGCTGCGATAGCCCATCGCATAAACCTTCAGCGGTGTCGCTCGCTTGTCGCAGATCTCCGTAGCTGCGTCAATCGTGGGTACCTCAACGCTGTTCTGTCGTGGTTGGTTGTGGTCGATGATTGCCTGCGTCGCAAACTGGAACGTATCGCCGCTCTCTTCATCATATAGGCTGATCACGACAGGAAACTTGAGGTTGTACACAAAATGATAGGTGTTTGCGCAGAAGAACTGGTTCACGAATCGCGCAACTGTTGGCTCGGCAAAGGGCTTGCCTCTGAGAACCTCGCTGTTTTCGCCAAGAATATCAATGGCAAATGGCCACGTTGGCGAGTATGTGAACTGAAATGTGATATCGCCAGGACGCGTGCCAACATCAGTAACAAAGTATTTCGCAAAGTCATCCGCAAGCGCATACTGTGATCCCTTTATTTTGATGGAGGGGATGGTCGCGGCAAACACGTTTTTCATGTCCTCAATGACCTTCGATCGCTGCCATGTCCGCGGCGAACATTCAAAATCAACACCGGAGAAGGGTATTTGGTCGTAGACTGCCATGCTATCCAGTGCATAATCCTCAATAAAGAACTTCTCGTTCTCTGCCGCAAGCACGTCGCGCGCCGCCTTGTACATCTTGCCAAGCGCCCGTTCCGTCGTTGCTGAAAATGTGTCAAAATGAAACTGAAAGTCCCGCAACTGAACATCAAGTGGATACGAAACATCCACGCGCACGTTCTCATCATTGATCGCCACGCGAGACCTGGGCGCGCCTTGGTCAATCTCATAGCCGCGTCCTCGAAGTACTGTAAAGTCCTGCAGGCAACCAGCAAGGTTGTCATTGATGAATACTTCAAGCTGGTCCCTCACAGCAGTCAATGCGGGCATCTGAACCTTGTCCACGCCGTTGGCAGCTTGGTAATACCAGTAGGGCACCGCTGAAGTTCCATCATTGAAGATGTCAACATAGTTGGAAAACATATTGACAGGCCCGCGCGGTAAAGGATCGTCTGGAATAACAACATAGCCCCCTTGGGCGCTCAAAAGCGTGATGCCCCGATCCGCAACATCTTTAACGCATGATTCCACATACGCCTTCACGATCTTCGCCTGTTCTGGAACAGTAATCGTCTTTTGCGTTTCCTGGACAAGATCCCGAAAAAAGACAGTGTTCCGAACAAAAAAGAAGGTCACAACAGCAGTCACAATAAGAATGCCAATGATGACGAACGTCGTCACTTCACCTCTCTTTTTCATGCTGCTCCTCTTTTCCGCAAAAACCTCATTATCGAACGTGTAGACCCTTCTTTTGACACTTAAATACGTTATGGTTAGAAATGGGCTCGGAAGGATTCGAACCTTCGACCTTGTCCATGTCAAGGACACGTCATAGCCACTAGACTACGAGCCCTCAACAAATAGCGAAGAGTAAGCCTATATAAGATTTTTCAAGAGTCAACCAAGGCGTCTCGGCATCGATCGCTCTGTTGTCTCAAATTCGATGCCGGGAAGGGAGGATGGGCCAAGGTGATCAAATAGCCAATACTGGCCAAGCTCAAGACCCCCAGCCGATAGCAGCATTTCGTAGATCTTTCGATTGGTGCTTGCTCGTACGAGAATCACGTGATCATAATCAAGAACAACAAGAATCCATCGGTTAAACAGGTCCCAGTCAAAATACGTGACGACCCCCCCCAACAGTTGTGCCGGGAGGAATAATAAACTGTCCATGAAGAGTAGGTTGAGATAGAAAGAACAGCGCAAGGATCGCAACGCTCGCAATAATTAAATACTCTTTTTTCATGCAAAATCCAACGTGCTATTTTTAATAAATCTTTCTCTTTCAAAAGTTATATGCCTGATGCAGATTTCCACGCCTCAAATCCGCCTTCAAGGTTCCTTATGTTTGTGTACCCTCTGCTTTTGAGGAACTGCAGTGCCATATCGCCGCGGACGCCAGACTTGCAGTGGACAACAATCTCACGGTCTCGCGGCACAATTCCCAAACGTTCATCGCGAATAAGCTTGCCTAAAGGAATATTGACAGCGCCCTCGATGTGGCCATGTTCGTATTCATCAGGCTCACGCACGTCGATAATGTGCAAACTCTTTTTTGCCTTCAATTCTCCGACATAGATGGTGTCTTCCATTGCCTACTTTGTTTTATCGCTGTCCAAGAATGGTCGCGTCACAGGCCAGTCCTCTGAGGGAAAATTCCAGATGTAAATGACCCGCCCATGCGTCCCTTTCAAGAATTCAACGATCTTCGCAGCCTCTTCTGAAGGCGTATCTGGCAAAGTCGCCTCTGCCTCAATAATTTCAGTCGCGTGATCGTGCCATTCCGCCTTTTGTTTTTCAGTAAACGTATTCCAGATGTCATTCGTCACAATCGTTTCGATGCCAATAAGATTCGCATTTGCGGCATCAGAATCGAACAGCAAGCACTCAACAAGCTTATCACTCATAGTTTTGCACCAATGATGCACCATCACTCGCTCGCTTTTTACATAGTGCTTCGCATCAACATGTAAATCAAATCCATTCTGTGGTACTTCTTTCGGCAAGCTCCGCTGCGTGCATCCAGCGAGCAATACAAGAACTGTAATAAACACAAGTATAGTGTATCTCATAAACGACGCATCCTTCGTGCTTTATCTCTGATAACAAAAAACAAACCTATTAATAAAACTATCGTTCCGATGATCAGAAAATATCTGCTAAAATAACCAACCAATTGTGATGGCGTTCCAGCAATAATGAGGCCGCTGTTCAAAAAGAGCATATTCTTGGAAATACATCGCCTCTTCACATAAAAAACTATCGCGAGAATCAACAAGAGAACAGCAGCAATCCAAAAAGGCACAGCAACTTTCGTCAAAAACAAGAGGGGCATTCCAACAAGTGTGATCCCGATAAACGAAAGGAGGTAGATAATTCCTAAGCAGATAGAATGGCATACTTGGTAACTTCCAAGAACCCCAACAGTTCCGGATATGCCTCCTGAAAGGCTTGTGGCTTTCTCTTTAAAACCGGTTTTTTTCATCTTAGTGATCGTTCGCGAAATCAGTGATCGAACCGAGCTGGTCTGCTGCATCCTCATTTTTGTTTCCGTAGCTAATTAAAATCTTGTCGTCATCTTGGAAGACATACTGCTCATATCTTTCATTGGGCCGTCCATTGACATAGAGTTTCAGAGTGTTCTCTTTCTTTTCGCAGTAAGGCGTTTCCTCCTCGAGGACGAGGCATTGCTTATCAAACTTCATGCCGATGCTCTCAAAGAAGATCCACAAAGGTACGCCTGTTGCGTGCATGTGCAGGACGTCGCCTGTCTTTTCAGGAGCCGGCGCACCGGAATCAACGTGGATAAAGCTGCTGACCGGCAAGTTGGCTCTCATGCGCTCCATATGCGCTTTGTCTGAAAAATCAAGTTGCCTGCCGTTGACGTAAACTTTGAAGTCCGCATGGATATGCTGCGAGTTGAGCTTGCCTATTGCCGACTTACCACTCATCGTGCACTGTAGCTCTCCAGAATCAATGCACATCTTCACAGGCATGCCGCAGCTGTCGCATTTCCCATCGCGATCTTTGTCCATGAACTTCAGTGCCAGTTCTCGGTCGAACGTCGTTAGCTTGCTGCTGCTTTTTGCCATGGAAGATTTCGACGCGGTAGGCTGATCGAACGACGTTGTCGGAAATAAAGGAGTGAGGGCATAAATCAATGTAAACACTGCAAAAACAACCGCAAGAACAGTGAAACTTAGGACAACCTTGTCCTTGAATCCTCGCGCCGCACTTTGGCGTTTACGCGATATTTTGCTTCTCAAGACGGGTTTTAAGCTCTTTGTATTGTGCATAACATCACCTATGTAGTATCAATCTTATCGCCATACGGATGAACCAGTTTCCAGCCCTGGATAATGTCTCCTTGGCGGTATTTCAGAGTAAATAAACCATCAAAACGTTGCCGCTTTCCTGTTGAAAGAAGAAACTCTACAGCATATTCGACAACAGCGGTTGTGCCATCATTTGATTTCTCCTGAACAGATGCGATAGCAATCTCTCGAATGTTCTGCGATTCCGCATACTCCTTAAACGATGCTAAGTCCCCTGCACTTGCTTCAATTTTTTTGAATCCATCAGAGAGCGAGGCGTACATGTTTGGGTAATCTTTAGCATTCCAGGAAACAAAATATTGTCGTACAACCTCGCTTGGTGAAGGTCGTCGATACTCAAGAGCAGTTTGTGGTTCGACGAAAAAATTCGTGTACACAACAAAAGCGATAAGAAAACCAAGAGCAAAGATGCCTGCAATAACAGTTTTTCGCTTATTCATTTCGCTCTTCCCCAACAACCGGTTCATCGCCAGATGATGCTTCCCGCTGCGGCGGTTTATTTTCGATAATCGTTCCCGTCTTCAGGTCTTTGTACTTAATGCCGGGGCCAAGCACACTTAAATGCCTAAAGACATACGTTCCGTCGTCCTCTATGGATCCTGCCTGTGGCCAAATCTGCGTGAAGAACTTATATGCAGCAACATCGCCGTTCAAGATAACCGTCGGAACACTCATGATAGCATACTTCTTCACAAGCTCCTTGCCTTGCTCTGAGCTTATCGATACTGCAGCCTCTTTCTGAAGTGCAAGTCCCATGCGTGCTAAAATTTGCTTATGAATATTAACATCATAGCATTCCTTGCATGCATCATCTTTCAGCAGCGTAATTCCCACAAGGCCAACGACTCTGTTCTCCTTAATGTCTCTGTATGGTGGTGTAGATGTGTGCAGCACATAATAGCCATTCCGCAACTGTCCACCAGCAGCTTCCAATTGTGGCTTCAGCTCAGGATAATACGAAATGTCTTCCGAAACGAGCATTGTCGGAACACGGCTAATATCATATTCGCGAATGAGCATGCTTCCCTCTGGTGAATCATATTCATGGGAGCTTTCTTTCGCAATACCAACCCCTGCTTGCTTGAGGAATGCGACGATGTTCTGAAGCGCTGCGCATTCCTTACACGAAGAATCAACAATATGAATGATAGTGACTCTGCCAACAACCTCGCCTTTCTTCACATCGTAATATGGTGGCTGAATATTGGTGTAGACTGCCGTCTTGTTATCGATCACAAGGCCATTTTTTTCAAAGAACTTCTGTAACTGTTCTGTCTTGTTGACCTCGCCGCTAATGACAACAGCAGGAACATTCTCAATGCGGTGTAACTTAATCAAGCTTTTAGCATCTCTCGAGTCAAAGCGAAGCACAGTCTCATTTGTTATGTCAACGTTTTGGTTCTTGATAACGGCAAGAGCCTTCTCAACGTCATAGCAATCTCTGCAATCCGCGGGAACAATCTTGATAACCTCAAGCAGCGCAGGCCTTCGAAGCTCTTTTGCAATCTCCATCGCCTCCCCAACCTTCTTTGTACGTGCCGTCAGCAAGAAAGTATTAACAAGAGAAAAAGCGAAGAGTAAGACGAGTGCAATATATACGTATCTATTAAGATTGCCTTTTCTCACAGAGACCACCTAAATCAACAGCCACCAACCATTGATGGCAAATCCGCAAGGTTCGTGCCAGCACTGCCAGAAGAGCCCGTAACAGGCGTTCCGCTTGATGCTGTCGCCGGCACAACAACTTGCGCACTGCCGAGACTAACAAGCTGGACCGTCTGAATAGCAGTCGTCAACAGCAGCACGCTGATCATTACTATCGTTAGGATTTCTTTTCGTTCCATCGTAGTTACCTCCTATTCGTCATGATAGTGTTTATGGAGATTAGTATCTTGATCGTGGCCGCATGAACTTGCAAGATCCCAAAGTTCAGCGAGGTCTTTTTTCGTTCGTTTCATTTTTTAGACTAATTTGCCTGTGATTCTTGAATAATCCGTTCTATCGTTCCCTTTGGATACCACAATGCATACCATCTCGCCATCTCGCCGTAAATCTCTTCATCCGAATACTTGTCACTATAATTCTTGATGAACCACTTCGCCATGCCTCGCGCAGCAGCCGCATGCGCACAACCGCACTGTGTTATGATCGTCGGTCGTTGTGGTGATCCGCAGCAATAATCACACGTAAACGAATTAACAATCCGATTCCACCGTTCTTCTTGCGCGCCATCAAGCTGGAGAGCTTCAGCCTTGCCCCATAACTTTTGTGCCGTAATCGGGTCATCGAAGCTCACCCCGGCTTCAGCCCCATACCATGGTGTTCCGTGAGGTACGATATTGCTGAGCAAATCCTGAACAGCATCGCCCGTTGACGGTTGTATCGATAATTCACTAATCGTTGGCAATGGTTTTACCTTTGACTGGTAACCTTTGATTGCAGGCGGTTCACCTTCAGCAAGCGGCATGGGTTTTAGTGTAGTCTTTGGGCCATATTCAAACTTCCCAAGGCTAACAGATCCACCTATTCCAAGCGACCGTAGAGCATACGCTCGCGGTAGAGCAAACTGGTTGAAAACGACCAAGAGTGCAAGGAACATTGTCAAGCCGAAGACGTAGTTGTTCCTGAAAAGCGCAGGATCCTGCAACGCGCGCTTCTTCGTCGCGCGTACTTTTCGAGGAAGGACTGTTGGACAAGTTCGTGTATGCAACGAGTCTGCCTTAAAAAATATCGCAAGCCCAAGAAGTGTAAGACTACCAACCTTGATGAATCCCAAGTAAGGAACTAAAAAACCTAGGGGGATATTTAAGATAGTGCCCCCTAATGCCGCAATCGTGATACCTTGGCAAACAGGACACGCTGCTGAAATAACTCCTGCAAGTGTACTGCTGCCGGTTCCAAGCGCTCTTGAGTCATGTGTCAGCTTCATCGACTTCTCGCGCTTTCCAAGGGTCAATAATAATGCAACCGCAAGCGAGACCATCACGAGAAATAAGTAATCGAGAATCGTTATCCTCGACATGCGCGCGATGCCAAAATCCAAAATAGGTATCTTCCACACACCATAGAGGAACGAATAGATAATAAATCCCACTAATGTAACCGTAATAAAATACGACCATTCTTTTTTGATTGCCGAAAGTATACTCCAAAGCAAACCAGACGGCTTACGTTCTACCGACGATTCTTTGGCAGCTGCCCTGCCTTTTTGTTCTGTAGATCTTTTAGGAATCATAAGGAGAAACACCCGATATAGCTATATAAACTTAACCTCGAAAACTGTCCGATGCACGACCTTCTTCTGAGAAAAGAAGCAAGATTTAAGGTTCGTATCGTTCACAAGGGCTAAATCGCCTTTTTCAAGTACACTGCATACGTTTTCCCTTCCGGCACCCGCGTGATAAGGTCCTTCTTCTCAAATCGCGAAAGAATCTCGCTTACCATCGCTTTGGAAAGGGCAGTTCGGTAGCGCAACGTCTGCTGCGTGACGCCCTCTTCCTCAAGGATAACATCAAACACTTTTCGCTCATGCTCATCCAGCAGCATGCGAACGAGGTTGAGTTTCTCCTCGCGGCGTAAATAATGTTTCTCTCGTTCAAGGTGTCGCAAGAGCGCATGCTCGCCATGGGCAAAAATCATGAGGTAAATTCCAAGAAAAAATAAGCCAAATAACAGCCCGATGCCAATGTTCGCCGCATTGAGAAAGGAAGCTGCTTTGACGCATTCTTTCTTCTGGTAGCAATCAGCAGTTGTTGCCTCTTGTTTCGTTTCGCTGAGGAGGCTCAGCAATACGCCGCTGAAGAGAATAGCTAGTATAACGACAACGATGCCGATTTTCTTGGTGGTATGCATCCCATACTTAAGTTGCCAATGCTTAAAAAGGTTGTGAAATAACGTAATTGGTTAGGCGTTTGAAGTAAGCAGCCGATACATCTCTTCCAGGGG